>CAMWUP010000013.1 GCA_947177465.1 uncultured Lachnospiraceae bacterium | reverse complement strand
GAGTCAGGGCGTCCATATGGCGGCGCATTTCGGCGCTGACTGGCAGGAATTTAACCGGTATTTTGACAATAGAACCGAGCTGTATGATTTTTACTGGCAGTGGCGTCCCTCTTATGAAAATAACGAAACGTTTTATGAGAGTATCGGCATGACAAAGTACAGCCGGATGCTGATTGAAAATTATAATTTCGGTTTGGATGAAAGTATTGATGCGGATATTCTGAAAAAAATCAGCGATTATGCGGCGGAAACACGAAAGCAGCAGGCTTCCTTTGCCGCCACGCTGAAGCAGGCTGTTTTTGACTATAAGTACAGAACGCTTCATGAGACGGACTATCCATGGAATCTGTTTGTCATAGCCCTGTATATTATGGTTTTGGCGGCGGCTGTGCAAAACCGGCATTTCCGGTTTTTGTGGGAGCTGCCCTGCCTGCTTTTTGTGCGCAGCGGACTATGGCTGTTTATCTTATACAGGGGCAGGGCGCCGGAGCGGATTACCCATTCCCTCTACCTGATGGAATTTGTGATTCTGCTTGCCCTGCTGCTGCGGGAATGTAAAGAAGGAAAAGAGAGTAAGCTGCGGGCAGTCATAAAGCCGTGTTTTGGCGTAATACTGGCAGGCTTGTGCCTCGTTTCCGTGAGCGGCAGCGTAAAAGCGGTGTGTGAGGAATATAAAACGCGGGAAGACACAAACCGGGCGTGGGCGGCATTGCAGGATTATGTAGAAGAGAGGACGTATAATTTCTATTTTGTGGATGTGTATTCCACGGTGCGTTATTCGGAAAAATTGTTCTGTGATGTGGACAACACCATATCCAATTATGATATTATGGGAGGATGGGCATCCAAAAGTCCGCTGAATGATAAGAAGCTTCGGCATTTCGGTATTGTGTCCATGGAACAGGCGCTGCTTTATCAGGATAATGTGTTTGTCATTGTACAGGTAAAGGAGCCGCAAAGCCTGCCGCCCTTTGAGGAAAGTCTTTCAGGTTACTATGCAGAGCAGGGGGAGACGATAGAGCTTTACAGGGTGGACAGCATTTGTCTGGAGGATGAGGAAATTTTTTATATATATAAGCCTGTGCGGGCAGCGCTTCCATAAAGCGGAAAAGCGTGGGAAGCGTATGGATAAAGGAGACTGGAGAAAATGGCACAATTAATTAGTTTTGTAATTCCCTGTTACCGTTCTGAGAAGACGATTCAGGCGGTGGTGGCTGAAGTGGCTGCGGCGGCAGGAGTGTTGTCGGATTGTGAGTACGAAATTGTACTGGTAAACGACGGCTCGCCGGACGATACTTTTTCTGTCATCAGAAGCCTGTGTGAAGCGGATACCAGAATCAAGGGAATCAACCTGTCAAAGAATTTCGGACAGCATGCGGCGCTGATGGCGGGTTTTCGTCATGTCAAAGGAGACATTGTCGTATGTCTGGATGACGACGGTCAGACGCCTGCCGGCGAGGTGAATAAGTTAATCGAGGGAATCAGGGAGGGCGCTGACGTGGTATATGCCCGATATGAGCACAAGCAGCACTCGTGGTTTCGAAATTTCGGAAGCAAGCTGAATGAACTGATGACGAGGGTTATGCTGGGAAAGCCAAAGGAATTGTATATCTCCAGTTATTTTGCGGCGCGGCGTTTTGTCATCGACGAGGTGGTGAGATATGAAAACGCTTACCCATATGTCATCGGTCTGGTGCTGCGGGCGACGAAGAACATTACCAATGTGAACGTAACGCACAGAGAGAGGGAAATCGGCTCATCAGGCTATACGCTTGGCAAGCTGATTAACCTGTGGGTAAACGGCTTTACTTCCTTTTCTGTCAAGCCGCTGCGAATCGCCACCATGATAGGCGCATTTTGTGCGTTTATGGGCTTCTGCTATGGCATTTACACGATTGTTAAGAAATTTATCAATCCGAGCGTGCCGATGGGCTTCAGTTCCCTGATGTCCGCGGTGGTTTTTATCGGCGGCATGCAGATGCTGATACTCGGGCTGATTGGGGAATATATCGGCAGGATATATGTCTGTATGAACAATTCGCCCCAGTATGTGATTCGGGAAACCATAAATGAGTCATAAAGTCAGGGCAGGTAACTTTGATAGTCACAGCTTTGCGCCCATGAAAGCATATTGTCGAGAACGGTATTATAGTTTTCGAGACTCAGCCGGCAGGAATCCCCTGCAAAGCATTCTGTCATGTAGTCGTTCATCTCGTGCCGGTAATGGGTGTAGTCGCAGTAATTGTCAAAATTGGTGATGTAATCAAAATCGTCCTGAAAATAATATATTTTTACATTGGGATATGCCAGCAAAGCTTCGATTACCTGCTTTTCTGCGGCAAGCTCTGCTGCGAGGCTGCCGTCGGCATAACGGTTGTACCAGTAGAGAACACTGTAGGGCGGAAAAAAGAAGGTAAACTCTGTATCCGGCATACTTTCTATGTGGGGGAGAATATAGGCTTCAAGGTTTGCGGCAACTCTGTCGGCAAAGGCGTCTTTGGGCAGGGCAGGCTGAAGGTCGGAGGGAGCCTCATAGGTTTGGAATACGATATCTTTTCCGTACCACATGTATATCCAGGACCAGTAGGCTTCGTTTAAGGGAGTGCCTTCCCGTTCAATCTGCGGGCGGACAATATAGTCCAGTATGACTTCCTTGTTGAGTAGGTAAGGAATATCATCCAGCACGGTGTCGCTGTAAAGATAGGCGGGGAGCTCATAAGCTGTGACACCGGCTTCGGCGCGGTAATTCAGGATATCAATGCTGAGAAAAACCGCACGGATTTCGTTAGGGCTTTTTCTGACAAGCGACAGTATGGTGTCGATATCCTTTGGGTATGCGCCGTCGTAGGAAAGCTTTATGGTGTTCAGCCCCAGCTCTTCGGCGAAGAGCGCTGTGTCGAAGTTGACGGTCATGGAGGAGCCTGTGATGATACTGTCGTATTCAAAATGTCTGGCGAGCCCCGGGTTCTGGCTGAGTTTATTGTCAATGAGATAATACAGACCCTTTAGAGGCTTGTGATATTGAAAAAAAGGGTCTGCCGCGATGACCAGCATGGCGGCGGCAAGCAGCGCCGGCAAAGAGAGGGCTGCAAATAAAATACAATGCTTTTTATAGTTGGTTTTTTTGCTTTCGGAAGCTTTCATAAATCCTTATCCTTTCCAAAATCTCAAAAATTAAAATACAGGAAGGTGCTGACGCCGGAGAAGGACAGTACGCACCATACAAAAAGAACCGACAGACCGATGGTGCCAGTTATGTGCGGTTTGTGGCTTTCCTCTGTCTCAAAAAGATTTTTACAACAGAATATCAGAATGAAAGCCGCCAGAAGAAAAAGAAACATGCAGTAGCAGGAGCCGAGAGGCAGAGCGTCAAGTCTGAAAAACTTTAAGATATAAAAGATTTCGGGGAGCTGGAAGGCTCCCGATATTTCTTTATGGACCCGAAAGGCGTGCAAAGCGCCGTCTCCTGGGGATAGCAGGGTTTTTAACATCTGAAAGGCTTGTCCCACAGTATCGGCACGGAATACGGTCATGGTGCACAGGATAAAAAGAAAGGTCAAAAAGACGGAAATTCCGCGTAAAAGTTGTTTTTTCCATATGTGTGATTTTACGGGTGGAGGCGAGGGGCGTCTGTGTCTCAGAGTCTCTTTTGCCTTTTGCCACAGGCGCGTCAGGACACTTAAAAAGCCGTGCATAAAGCCCCATACCAGATAGGTCCAGCCTGCGCCGTGCCAGATACCGCTGCATAAGAAAACAATCATAATATTGACATAGGTGCGCAGAGTACCCTTGCGGCTGCCGCCGAGCGGGATATAAAGATACCGGGTAAAAAAGCGGCCCAGAGTAATGTGCCAGCGGTCCCAGAACTCTGTAATATTGGCAGCCTTGTAGGGCGATAGAAAATTGACGGCAATCCGGAGATTAAACATAAGACCAAGTCCCCGCGCCATATCGCAGTAGCCGCTGAAATCCAGATAAATCTGGAAGGTGTAGGACAAAATGACGAGAAAGGTGTTCAGCCGGTCTAAAGAGGCATAGTGCATAAAGCCCCAGTTTGCCGCAATGCCGAAGGTGTCTGCCAACAGTACCTTCTTTGCAAGTCCCAGAACAAAGATGCGCAGTCCTGTATATAAATTGTCAAAGCGGAATTGTTTTTTTGAAATATCCTGAAACTGCGGAAGCATTTCTTCGTGGCTGACAATCGGACCGGCGATTAACTGCGGGAAGAAGGTGACAAAAAGCGCATAATCGGAAAACGCCTGTCCGGATACGCTGCCGCGGGCGGTATCTATCAGAAAGCCTATCTGCTGGAAGGTAAAAAAACTGATGCCGAGCGGCAGAAGGATATCGGGAACAACGGATTCTATATGGAACAGGCTGTTTATGTTTTCAACCAAAAAGCTGAAGTATTTGAAATAAAAGAGGATAGCAAGATTGCCTAAAATACCGCCGATTAAGACAGCTTTGGGATGAATGGGTTTCCGTATCAGGATATGGCACAGGTAGTTTAGGGCGAGGCTTGTAAGAATGATGCCTAAATAGGATATGTTGAAATAAGCATAAAACCATAAGGACATACCGGCTAAAAACCATTTTGCTGCCTCGTAACGCTTTATTCGGTTTAATAAAAAGTAACCTGACAAGGCAATCGGCAAAAACAGAAAAATAAAAATGTAGGAATTAAAAAGCATGGCTTGCTTGTCCTTTCGTATCTAGTTTCACTTATTTTCATTTTACACCCTTCTACTATATACCAATCGCAGATATTTTTGTTAAATATCAGTAAAAATTTAAGAAAAATTAAGTATAGCTATATTAGCCAGAAGATGATAAAATGTTATGAGTGGACAGACTAGTGTACCGATGGAATTTAGATTCTTGATGGCACGGAGTATCTTTATTTATCAGCGATATGCAGATACTGATGGACTGATTGAAAATTATATTAAGAAGAGTTTAAATATGCATGAATAACTGTCTGCAGCATATGGTTAAAGAATGCTTTGCAAATGATGCAGACAAGAATAAAGAGTGTATTGTTCGGGAGGAATATATGAGACATGCAATGTTAATCACGGCGTATAAGGATATGAACTTATTATATGAATTGTGCAAAATATACTGTGATAAATTTGATTTTGATTGTTTCATTCATATTGATAAAAGAACTAAAGTCAAAAAAGAAGTAGTTAATAAACTAAGGAGTATAGGCAATGTTGTGGTGGTACAAAAATATAAAGTGAAGTGGGGAAGCTATTATCATCCTATGGCATTTGTATATTTATTACAGCTTGCTCAAACGGAACAATATGATTTTTATCATTGCATAAGTGCGAACACATTTGTTGGAAAAAATAAAAAACAATTTTATGATTTCTTTGAAGAACATAAAAATAATAACTTTGTGGAAATCATTTCCTTTAAAGGAAATGAGAGTGAAGCCGCAATTTCGGAGTGGTATAAATATTATCATTATCCATTTCTATATGATAAAAGAGGAAAATGCAAGCGGGTTTGGGATTATTTTGAAATGTATTTTATAAAAATACAGAAGCGAATAGGGATTGAAAGAAAAGTAGATTTTTCATATAAGGGATATCTCTATTGTCATCTCAATAATACGTTTGTAGAATATTTTTTAAATACAGTAGATAAAAAATATATTAATAGTCTGAAATACTGTCACGTATGTGAAGAATTTTTTTTCCAAAATATTATCATGAATTCCCCATATGCTGATAGTATTATTAATGATTCTTTGATATTTGACGACTGGTCCCCAAATAGGGAGAGACCAGCTATATTAGACAGTAATGATTATGCTATGTACGTAAAATCTGGTAAGATGTTTTTGAGAAAAATCGAAGATATACCGAAGTCGATGCAGTTATTTCATATGTTATGCAAAGAGATAGATTGACTGATAATAGAAGATTCAGAGCCAGTAATTTTGTTTAAGAGTATACGCGTAAATTTATAATATAGATGAACGATATGATGAGTATGACTTTTTGCAAAATCTTGTAGATGAACAGAATATATCATGATGGAGGTAAGTCTGCTTTTGGAATCGTAGATTAGAAGAGGATTGACAGTATGGATAGGAGAAAAAAAGAGGAGAGAAAGGCATGGCTGACATTAACATTGATTATTGTTCTGGTTGTCGCTGCCGCTCTCTTTCTGACAAAGGATTTCAGGGAATATCTGAGGGATTATGAGGCTTTTCAGGCGTATAAAAGCTATGTGATGGCGCAGGAAGGTGACCTTACCTCAACACCGGTAACAGACGCCGTCGTTTCTTCGTCAGAGAGTACTCCGCAGACAGAGACAGACCGGACGCCGGAGTCTGTGACAGAGCCTTCGGAAGAGAGTGAACCGCCAAAGACAGATACCGAGCCGCAGCATTATGAGGTGCTGGCGGGGTCTCAGACTTTGTGCGATGTGAGTGGAAACGTTATCTGGCAGGCAGATACCATATCTCCGGAGACGGCAGAGCTTCTGCGGGCGTATGTGCAGGAGCGTAATCTGGTTTATATCTGGCAGAATTCTTATGAAAAAACATTGAAGATAAACGAATTGGATAAAAAGATACTGGAGACGGCAGGCTGTACGTTTCCAAATGTTAAAATTAATTTTGTGGGAGACAGTGTCACGGAAGGGGTTGGCGGTAATCAGGATGCGGAAGGCAGGCAGATTAGCTATGTCAACTATGTGCAGGAGATGCTGCAATTTGGCGAGGTGTGTAATAACGGCCGCGCCGGCGCCACGATAGCAGGGTACAACAACAATGATGAACTGGCAATCGGAGCGCATGAGGACGAGCTTTTTGTAAAAGATTCGGATATCACGGTGTTTTATGCGGGATTGAATGACTTTTTGACAAATGTGGAAGTGAAAAATTTCGGCGTTTTGGATAATGGTACGACGGGAGGCTATTGCGGGCAGCTTCAAAAGATAGTAAACTCGTTAAATACAAAATATCCGAATACACTGTTCTTTTTTGTAACGGCGTATCAGACGCCGAACACAAGCCAGACAAAGGAATACACAAATTTTGAAGGAATACCGACATTGAATGATTATATGAATCCGCTGAGAACATTGGCACAGCAGAATGGGTATCCGATTATAGATCTTTACAGCATAGGACTGATGGACATGCATGATGCGGCAACGGCGGAGAATCTGCTGGCGGACAGCATCCACCCCAATGATGCCGGATACCGTATTCTGGGCGAACATATTGCGGCGGAAATACTGCTTTATTGTCTGGGAATTGTGGGATAAAGAGTATCATTGACAGGAAATGATAAACAGGAAGAGGAATCTGACTGGTATAACTGGAGGCGGACATGCGGGAACTGGAATACCCTTTTGACAGTGAATATATCTTAAAAAAGGCAAGGAGCATAAAAAAAGCGCTGCTTGCCGACGGCAGTCTGCGTATCCGCAAAAAAATTGCCGTTTTGGGCGGGAGCACCACGCATGACGTTGTGAAGGTGCTGGAGCTTTTTCTTTTAAATTACGGAATAGAGCCTTCTTTTTATGAATCGGAATACGCGCAGTACTGGCAGGATGCAATGTTTGACAATGCAGCGCTTAGGGAATTTGCACCCGACATGATATACATTCACACAAGCAACCGGAATATACAGGAATATCCAAAGATGTCGGACTCGACAGAGACGGTGGATGCGCTTTTGGATAAGAGCTGCCGCCATTATGAGGTGATGTGGGACAAGCTTTGGGAAAGCTATCACTGCCCCATTATCCAGAATAATTTTGAATATCCGTTTTACCGCCTTTTAGGCAACAGGGAAGTGTCTGACATACATGGCAGGATTTCCTTTTTAAACCGGCTGAACGACAGGTTTTGCCAATATGCCCGTGCGCACAACAATTTCTATATCAATGATATCAATTATCTTTCTGCCTGTTACGGGCTTGATAAATGGGCAGACCCTTTCTACTGGCATATGTACAAGTATGCGCTCTGTCTGCCTGCGGTTCCGTCGCTCGCTTTTAATCTTGCCAACATCATAAAGTCCGTTTACGGGAAAAATAAAAAGGCGCTGGTTTTGGATTTGGACAATACGCTCTGGGGCGGCGTCGTGGGAGACGATGGTGCGGAAAATCTGGAAATCGGGCAGGAAACCTCCATGGGACAGGTGTATGCAGAGTTTCAGGAGTACTTAAAACGGCAGAAGGACATCGGCATTATGCTGAACGTCAGCTCCAAAAACGAAGAGGAGAACGCCATGGCGGGGCTTATGCATCCGGATGGAGCCTTAAAGCCGGAGGATTTTGTGCTGATTAAGGCAAACTGGGAGCCGAAGAGCGAAAATGTGGCAAGGATAGCTTCGGAGTTAAACATTATGCAGGACAGCCTCGTGTTTGTGGATGACAATCCGGCGGAGCGTGAGATTGTAAGAAGCAGTCTGCAGGGTGTTTCCGTGCCTGAAGTAACAGGTCCGGAGCAGTACATCCGGATTCTGGACCATTCCGGTTTCTTCGAGGTGACAAGCCTGTCAGAGGACGACAGGCTGCGGAGCGAGATGTATAGGGCAAATCTGGAGAGGAAGAAAGAGCAGGAGAGCTTCGGAAGCTATGAGGATTACCTTCATTCTCTCAATATGAAAGGCGTGATTAAGCCTTTTGAACCGTTGTATATGGCGCGCATTGCACAGCTTACCAACAAGAGCAACCAGTTTAACCTGACCACGAAGCGGTATACGCAGGCAGAGATTGAGCAGATTGCGGCGGACAGCTCCTATATCACCCTCTATGGAAAGCTGGAGGACAAATTCGGCGATAACGGCGTAGTGTCCGTGCTGATTGGACACAGGGAGGATGGTCTGCTGCATATGGATTTGTGGCTGATGAGTTGCCGCGTCCTGAAAAGAGATATGGAGTATGCCATGCTGGACACGCTGGTGCACACCTGTATCAGGGAGGGTATCAGCGGGATAAAGGGTTACTATTATCCGACCGCCAAGAATAAGATGGTGGAAAAATTTTATGGGCTTATGGGCTTTACCCTTGAAAAAACAGGTGAAGACGGCAGCACAGTATGGTATTATGAAATAGAAGCAGGTTATGAAAATAAAAATAAAGTGATAAGGGTGGTAGAGGTATGACAAGAGAAGCGGCATATGAAAAATTAAACGAGGTGTTCAGGGATGTTTTTGACGATGAAGAAATTGTGGTAAATGATAATACAACCTCGAGCGATATAGAGGATTGGGATTCTCTGGAGCACATCAATCTGGTCTCTGCCGTAGAGCAGGCATTTGGCATCAAATTTTCCATGGGACAGGTTGTCACCATGAAAAATGTGGGAGAGATGGTAGATATTATTTTGGGACAGGTTGACTAAGCAGATTTGGGAGGCTTTGTTTAGAAAGGATTGGTTATGTCTTTTACATCCTTCTCTTTTTTGTGCTTTTATGCATGCACACTAATTGTATATTATCTGTTTCCCGCAAAGCTTAAGTGGGTGATTCTGCTTGTGGCGAGCGCCGCTTACTATCTGTTGTCTGGAAACGGTATCCTTATCTTATACCCGATAGCGGCGTGCCTTGCAGCATATGCGGGTATTTGTTATATGGCGCGGTTTGAGGAAACTAAAAAAAGACGCGCCGCACTGATTTTGACGGTACTATTGCTTGTAGGCAGTCTTTTTGTGTTGAAATATGTCAATTTTGGTATCTATACAATCAACGGGATTGCCGGAATCTTTCGTGGAGGCAGGGGAATTATCAGCGGATTTCAGTTTCTGATACCGCTTGGGATTTCTTTTTATACTTTTTCCATTCTGGGTTATGTGATAGACGTCTACAATAAGATTGCAGAACCGCAAAGGAATTTTTTGAAGCTGGCGCTATACGGCATGTATTTTCCAGCCGTCCTGTCCGGTCCGATTCTCCGTTACAGGGAGGATGGGGAGCAGTTCTTTCAGCCGCATCCATTTGATTATAAGCAGGTTACTTTCGGCTTTCAGAGGATGCTGTGGGGATTTTTTAAGACGCTGGTTATCTCGGAACGCATGAATCTGATAGTCAATACCGTGTACGGCAATTATGCGGATTACAGCGGCGTATATATCTGGATAGCAACAATCTGCTTTGCTCTTCAATTGTATACCAATTTTTCAGGCAGCATGGATATCGCGCTGGGCATTTCACAGACCTTTGGGATAAAACTGCCGGAAAATTTTGAGACGCCATTCTTTTCCAAAACAATCTCCGAGTATTGGCGCAGATGGCATATTACGCTGGGTGTATGGATGAAGGAATATGTTTTTTATCCGCTTCTCAGAACACAGGCGTTTGCCAATCTGGGCAAGAAGTGCAGGGATAAATTTGGCAAGAAGAGAGGAAAGCAGATTACCACCTTTACGGCAATGCTGATACTTTGGCTGACAGTGGGAATCTGGCATGGCGGGGCATGGAAGTTTGTCATTGGCTCCGGACTGCTGCACTGGTTTTACATTGTGATGGGAGAGCTGTTGAATCCGGCATATAAAAAGCTTATGGAAAAGTGCCGTATCCGCGAGGACGGCAGATGGTTAAATTTGTGGCGGATGATAAGGACCTTTTTTCTTGTCAATATCGGCTTTGTGTTTTTCAGGGCGGATTCGGCTGCCGCCGCGTGCCGCATGCTGGCAAGTGCAGTCCGCATGGGGAATATCGGAGCGTTATTTCATGGTTCCCTGTTCACGCTTGGGCTGGACTTTATAGAGTTTACGATTGCTGTTGTATCGCTGCTTGTCCTGTTTACGGTATCTGTATTACAGCAAAAAGAGAGCGTGAGAGAACGGATTGCACGAAGGCATATTGTGATTCGCTGGATGATTTGGTATGCGCTGCTGTTTTATGTGATTCTATTAGGCTGCTACGGGCCGGGCTACAGCGCTGCAGAATTTATTTATCAGGGATTTTAGGAGGCTGCCATGAACAGAAAGCAGGCTGTAAAGGCGATTTTGTTTGCCGTTATTTTTCTATTTCTGCTGCAATCGCTTACTTATATGCTGCGGACGAACGGCGACATTAAGGAAATTTTTCTGGGGTTTTATGCGGAGCCGGAGGATACCATTGACGTTGTTATGATAGGCTCCAGTCCGGTGTATCCGTTTTATGCGGCGCCGAAGCTGTGGGGGGAATACGGCTTTACCATGTATCCGCTTGCCAGCAATGTGCAGCGGCCGAAGGCAGCGGTATATCTGGTGGAGGAAGCGTTAAAGACACAGTCGCCGGAACTGTTTGTGTTTGAACTTCGCATGTATCTGTATGAAGAGGGGCTAATGGCTGACAATATGGCGTATGCAAGGGGGGTTACGGACAATTTAAAATATTCATGGAACAGAATCCGGCTTATCAACAGTCTGGTGCCGGAGGTATCGGAACGGTATACCTATTATTTTGATATTTTTAAGTATCATTCTAACTGGAAGACACTGGTGCTTCCGGACCAGTATACGGCATTTCGGTATGAGAGACTGCATCCTTTAAAGGGGTATGTGCCGCATGATGAGGTGTTGCCCGGAGCAGGCGTTGATTGCAGCGCTGTGACAGAGCAGATGGCGATACCCGCAGAGCAGGAGGAAACTTTGCGCGCGCTGCTTGCATATCTGCAGGAGAAGGACTTGAATGCTTTGTTTATTGTATCGCCGATGGTTTTAGATGAGGAAATGCAGAAAAAATTTAACTATATGGAAAGCATCATTACTTCTTATGGGTATAATTATCTGAATTTTAATAATTATTATGATGAACTGGGGATTGATTTTGCCACAGACTATTACGATGGGGGCAGTCATGTCAATGCTTCCGGTTCAGAGAAATGCACTGATTTTTTGGGCAGTTATCTGACGGAGCATTATGCGCTTGCAGACAGACGCGGAGATAAAAAATACAGTACGTGGGATGAGGCATATGGCTATTGGCAGGAATGTCAGAAAGAAGCAATGGAAATCATAAACAATAAGGTGGCAAATGGCGAATACGACGCATTGTCGGAGGTAGAATGAACAGATACCGTTTTGAGGAAATTGAAATAGGAATGGAAGAATCCTTTGAGGTGAAGGTGACTTCCGAAATGATGGAGTTATTTTTTACCATTACAAGCGACAGCAATCCGCTTCATACTGATGAAGCGTTTGCGAGAAGGAAGGGCTATGCTTCCCGCATCTCCTACGGTATGCTGACGGCCTCCTTTTTGTCTACGCTGGCGGGGGTTTATATGCCGGGTGAAAGAAGTCTGATTCACAGTGTGGAAACAAAATTTGTCAAGCCGGTTTATCCGGAAGACGTGTTGAAAATCTGCGGGGTGGTTGCGGAAAAAAATGAACTGTTTTCCATGATTAAACTGAAGGTTACAGTCACCAACCAGAACCATGAAAAGGTGCTGAGAGGAACTATGCAGATAGGAGTATTGGCAGATGGAGAATAAGGTATACTTTATTACAGGAGCATCCTCCGAGGTTGGAATATCATTCATCAGAAGTCTGGAGGAAAAGCTGGAAAAAGAAGAGGAAAAAGCGACGGTCATTGCCCATTATGCAGCACATGACGAAGCGCTTCTGGCGTTAAAGGAGGAGCTTGCCGCAGTGACGCTTGTGCTGCAGCAGGCAGATTTGTCAAAACCAAAAGAGGTGGCGGACCTGCTTACGCGGATGGCAGATGTTTGCGAGTGTCCGGACTGTATCCTGCACCTGCCCGCGGCAAAGCTTTCTTATAACCGTATGAAACAGCTTGACTGGCAGAAGGTTTTGCAGGATATGGAAATACAAGTACATTCTCTTTTAGAAATCGCAAAATATTATCTGCCCAGAATGGGGAAACGGGGAAAGGGAAAGGTGGCGGTTATGTTGACAGCCTGTACGGTAGGAATGCCGCCTAAGTTTATGTCCCAGTATGTCCTTGTCAAATATGCTCTGCTGGGACTGATGAAGAGCATGGCGGTTGAATTTGCGGACAAAGGAGTTAATGTGAACGGCATATCGCCCAATATGATGGAAACGAAGTTTTTGGACAACATTGACGGTAAAATTATCGAGATGAACAGGGAAGCCAGCACGATGAAGCGAAATGTGAGGGTGGAGGAGGTGCTGCCTGCCATTCATCTGCTGTTGTCTGAGGGGTCTGACTACATGAACGGGGTGAATCTGAATCTGACGGGGGGAGACAGATAGAGTTGAAAGTTGTAAAGAAATGGCAACTGTGCTATACTATCAAGGATAAATAGAAACGGTGGGAAGTAAAGAGAGGAAGAGCAGTTGAGGACAAGCATATCACGGAAGCGGGCGATTCAGTCCATGATATTTATATTGATGGTTATCTCGGTTGCACTGGTATGGCCCTTGAGACTGATACGCCCCATGCATTATGAAGGAGAGATAGATAAGAACTCCACGGCGGTAATGTTGAATGAGGCTGCTATTATGCAGGGCTTTGTGCCCTTGGCAGGAGAACTTTCCACTCTCAGCTTCTATATTTACAATGAAGAACTGACGGCAGAGGAGCGGACGGGAACGTTGTTTTTCAGGCTCTTTGATGCAAACCTGCAGAAGCTGGAAGAAAAAAGCTATCCGGTTCACACACTTGACGTCCCCGGAATTTGTCATATCAGGATAGGGAGCGATTTGCAGATTGGACAGGCATATTATTTTACCATTGAAAATGAAAACGTCGGATTGCTGTTTTCAATGAGCGATGGCGTTAATCTGGATGTCCGTTATGCATATAAAGCTTATTTTACAAAAGGACAGTATGCGCTCTGCGCGCTGGCTGTATTACTTGTGGGCGGTTTCCTGCTTTTTCTGGCAGAGATTTTACTGCGCAGGGATACCCGGCGCGTCAGGGTGGACTTTGGGCTCAGGGCAGCAGCGGGAGTGCTGGTGACGGGAGCGGTTTTGTGGGGGCTTTGGAATGTGTTCCCGGGGAAAAAGTTTACGGATAATCTGACGGATATTTTGTTTTATCTGGCAGGTATATTGTTGTTTTGGCTTTTTGCGCTTTATAGCCTGTTTCACAAGCGTCAGGCTTTGGAGGAGACAGGGATATTATCTAAGGCGGAGCTTTTAAAACGACTTCAGGCAGTTCTGCAGTCGTTTGCCTTTGCGGGAGTGATGCTCGGAGGTGTGCGCTATTTAAATGCGTTAAGCCTGCGGGATCAGAAGCTTGCGATAAATCTTGTGCTTGCCTGCTTTGCGCTCGTTATTATCTGCGGCTATACGAAAAAAGAAATTTTGAACTGGTATAATCCGGTTTATTTGATTTTAGCAGCGGGCGGCGGTATTTACTATCTACAGCAGTACAAAGAGGATTTGGAAAACTGGGAGCTTTATCAGGGGACTGTATTATATTTCCTTTTGTGGGGCTTTGTGGTTTTAAATACGGTCAGGCTTCTGATTTGGGATAGAAAAAGCAGAAATAAGGTATCATGGGTATATACGACTGCGCTGATACTGCTTGCTGCTGAAATGGTAAGAAGCAGAAACGGCAGGACATGGCCGATTCATATTGCAGTCTTTTTCGGTCTTTTTGCAGTCCGTGTTATTTATAAAGGAAAAATACAGCAGTATTTATGTCATTTCTCCAATGGCGTTTTCATTCACTTTGTGGGTATCAGCATTTATGCAGTACTTTACAGACCGTTTCATTTCTATATGTATACGAGATATCCCGGCGTTTTTCATACGGTAACGCTGGCGGCTGTTTATATGGTATTTGTGCTGGTGCTTGCCTTGATACGGTTTATATCGGTCTATAAAGAAAAACAGAGCATAAAGGCGGCTTGGAAAGAGATATGGCTTATGGGAATGTCTGCTGCTTTTCTGCTTTTGACAGCATCCCGGACGGGGTTGTTTGCGGCGTTAGTTTTGTGCCCTGTCATGTGCATTATAGTTACTTTGATGGGATATCGTGATGGCGTTATGGAGCTGGCAAAACGGATTGCAGTGCCTGTAGCTGCGGCGGTCTGTTTTTTTCCTATTGTTTTTACGGCATGCCGTATTGTACCGGCAGTGGTGGGAAAGCCCTTCACATACGAAATCGAGTGGTTCCCCGACTCCATAAAAAAGGGGGAAGAATGGAACTCGTTTCGTTATATTACATTGTCCAAGTTTTTTTATATTGCGGATAACCGCATCAGCACCGGCAACGAGGACAAGCCGGATGAGCAAATTGATACAGAGGCAGACCCTACCAAGGTTTATATGGAGATTCCGGAAGTGGTGAAGTCGCCGGAGGAAATAGAAGCCGAGCGATGGGAAAATGCAAACCAGTACAGCAACGGCAGGCTTGAGATTTACAGGATTTATCTGCAGCAGTTAGACTGGAAGGGGCATGAGACGGTCAGTCTGATGACGGAGGACGGAAAGGAAACGGGGCATGCCCATGACGTATTTCTGCAGGTAGCGCATGATTTCGGAATTGGCGCAGGCATTTATTTTATTATATTCTGTGTGTTTGCAGGAATCAGGAGTATTTTTTACTATTTCCGTCACAGAGAGGAAAGTACAGCGCTTGTTCCGCTTGGCGTCTTGATGGTGTTCGGCGTCTGCGGGCTGGTAGAATGGGTATTTCTCCCGTATATTCCAACGGGGTTTGGTTTTATGTTTGTATTGGTGCTGATGATTCCGGCATGGAGAAAAGAACGTGAGGCTTCATTATGAAAAAAACAATAAACACGGCATTACTATATAGAAGAATATTTCTGGTGATTTACGATATTATTGCTGTTGTTGCCGCGGCAGTGATAGCTTTGGTCATACGGTATGAGTTTATCTATCGGAACATAGAAGAAAGCTTCCTGGAATCTGTGTATTCCTTTCTGCCCTTTACTGTCATGATTGCCCTTCTGGTATTTGCTCTTTTTCGGCTTTATAACAGCCTGTGGGCATTTGCCGGAGTAAATGAAATGCAGAACATCGTGGCTGCGTGCGGCATTACGGTGGTACTCAACGGAATCGGTATGCTGCTCTTTCAGAAGCCGGTGCCGCGCAGCTATCCCTTTATGTTTGTCTGTCTCCTGATTGCTTTTACCTTTGCGAGCAGGTTCAGCTACCGCTTTTTCAGGGGGTTGAAAAGAAAAAGCATGAAGCAGAAGGCGGGCACCAATGTGATGATAATCGGCGCCGGCGAAGCGGCAAATCTGATTATCAGGGACATTGTCGGCAGCAGATACACCCATATGCAAATCAAGTGCATCATAGACGACGATTCCAACAAGCAGGGGCGGTATATTCAGGGAATCAAGGTAGTGGGCGGAAGAGAAAAAATCAAGCAGTCGGTGGACGCTTTTGCCATCGACGAGATTTTTATTGCAATGCCATCCGTGTCCAAATCCGTTATCAGCGACATCATTGAAATCTGCAAGGATACGACCTGCAAGCTGCGGACACTGCCCGGCGTGTACCAGCTTGTAAACGGCGAGGTCAATGTCAGCCAGCTGAAGGACGTGGAG
>CAMWUP010000012.1 GCA_947177465.1 uncultured Lachnospiraceae bacterium | reverse complement strand
CCCTACTGTAATAAGCGTTCCGCCATGCCGTATCCTTGCCACAGCAGAACTAGCCGCTTCTTGCGCAGAGCCGCCGTTCTCTACAGCCATTCCTGTCCGCATCGCAATACCTGCAAGCTCCGCCTCTATTTCAACCAGAAAATCCTCTTCCTGCCTTTTGACCGCCACATAGATACCGTCAGAAGCAAAGTGCACTGCCGGCACCGTCTTCAGCCATACATTGCGGTAAATACCTGCGCCGGAATACCAGCGGGAATTGGGCTCGTGATGGTCCACGCGCATCATAATCACATTATCGCCCGCCTGCAGATATTTTGTAATGTCAAATTCAAAAGTAGAATATCCGTATTTCCACTCCCCAGCAAGCTGTCCGTTTATGTATACGCGGGAATCCATATAAACGCCGTCAAAACGAAGCAGCCTGACAAGTCCGTCTGCCTCCGCCATCTCCAAATGTCTGCGGTACCAGCCCGTCCCTGTTTCATAGAGCCGCTCCGTATCATAAATCAGCCAGTCATGCGGAATATCCACATGCTTAAAATCCTTCTCCCATGCCGGGAGCCCTTCCAAATCCGTCCCATACGGCGTCTTCACAAATTCCCAGTTGTCATTCAGTAACCTTTTTCTGTTCATACCATCCTCCATGCCGGAGCGCTTTTGCGCAGGCTTCATGTCCGAAACATCAGATTTCGGACTGTGATTCAAATTTATAGTTCTATTCTACTGTCTGTCAGCTTCTCCTACAACCCATTTTTTTGCACTGTTTTTGTGTTATTTTGTACAGATTTCCACATGTTTTTCTCTTTAAAACAGAGAAAAAGGAAGAAAGGCTCAAAGCCTCTCTTCCCTTTTCTTCACAATTGCTTTCACTATGAAATACATTACTACCGCATCTATTATACCTAACAGAATACCTGCAAGGATATCCGTGGGATAATGTACAAACAGATACATTCTGGAAAAAGCTATTGTACCTGCAAACAGCAGGGCAAGAATACCCGTCTTTTTATAATACAAAAATATTACCGTTGCCGCCGTAAAGCCATTCAGCGTATGACCTGATGGGAACGAATACTCGCCTGGCTGGGGAATCAGCAGCATAACTGAGGCATCCACCGTAAAAGGACGAGGTCTTGCAACCAGATTCTTTATCACCACATTGCCCAGCAAAAAGGACAGCGCCATCGCGCCCATCATGGTAAATGCGCAAAGTCTGGTTCTCTTCGGAATCGCCAGAACAACACTCAGCGCAATCCATATCAAACCGGCATTGCCCAGTGTGGACAACAATATCATCACCGGATTCAGCCATTCCGCATGCAGCTCCTGCAGCATGTGTAAAATTTGCAGCTCCATAGTCAATACCCGATTATCCTATTACATTGTGACAAAGACAAATTTCAACACAAAGAGCAGTGCAATCACCGTTACCACGATGTCTTTCTTCTTATATTTTCCTGTGCAGAGCGTCATGATAACATAGGTAATACAGCCAAGTCCGATACCGTTTGCAATCGAGTAGGTCAGCGGCATCATAATCAGCGCCACAAACGCCGGAAGCGCAGAGCGAAGGTCATCCATATCCACTTTTGCAAAGCTCTTTACCATCAGCACACCTACATAAATCAATGCAGATGCCGTTGCCGCAGAAGGAACAATGCCGGCCAGAGGGCTTAAAAAGAGACATACCGCGAAACAGATTGCCGTTACAACGCTGGTCAGACCTGTCCTGCCGCCTTCTGCAACACCTGCGGAAGACTCCACAAAGGTCGTACAGGTAGAAGTACCGAGCACGGAACCGGCTACCGTTGCCACGGAATCACAAAGCATAGCTTTGTCCACGCGGACAGGGTCGCCGTTTTTATCCAGCATGTTGGCTTGCGCCGCTGTGCCGTAAAGTGTTCCGAGTGTGTCAAACATGTCTACCAGGCAGAAGGTGATAATCAGCATAATCGCATTGAAGATGCCTCCCACATGTGCACCGGTAAATGCATTTTTCCATGCCGCACCGCTGAAAAGACCGGTTATGCCTACCGCACCGAAATCCTTGAAGGACTGTCCCACATTGCTAAGGTTGAAGCTGGGTACCGTCCACGAGAACAGATAGTACAAGATTGTGGATGCAATAATTCCTATAATCACATTGCCCTTTACCTTCAGCTTGCCTAAGATTCCGATGATAAGCAGTCCGAGAAGCGCTATAATGGCAGGAAGCGCCGTGTCCTTAAAGGTGCCGCCTTTGATTGCACCGTTGATATCAACAAACTGTACAAGTGTGTACTGATTCGTCTGGATAATGCCTGCATTCTGGAAACCGATAAATGCAATAAAAAGACCAATACCTGCGGGAATCGCCTTTTTCAGGCAATCCGGCATCGCCTTCGCAATATAGGTACGCAGACCTGTAACGGAAAGAAGCAGGAATACGAGACCGGATATAAAGATGATAACCAGTCCGGAATGATATCCCGTGATTACGTCTACGCCTGCAAAAAAAGCGCCCGAAACGAAACAGGTACAGAAGAATGCATTGAGTCCCATTCCACATGCCTGTGCATAGGGCAGCTTCGCTACAAACGCCATCAGCAGAGTACCGGTAATCGCCGCCAGAACAGAAGCAATATAGACTGCATTCCATATCTGACCAAGTACGGCGCCGTCAGCTCCGAGAACAGCAAGCCAGCCGTCTGCGCCGCCAGCCGCAACCTGATTCGGGTTTACAAATACAATGTACGCCATTGCAAAAAAAGTAGTCAGACCTGCTGCAATCTCAGTTCTGACAGTTGTGTTATTCTCCTTCAGTTTGAAGAATTTCTCCATATGCTTTACCTCCATAAGAAACATACGTGTGACGGGCGGCTTAGCCGCCATTTTCGCAAAACATACAGAGAGTATAACATTATTTTCCATACATTTCAATAAATCATTGAAATATATTTGCTTTTTGATTTGAATTTTGTCACAGGATTTTACCGGGTGCAGCGCAGCTTCTCTAAAAACGCCCTTGTATTGGCGGCAATATCGCCTCCAAACACAGAAGAGCCAGCTACGATAACGTTTGCTCCTGCACACAAAGCTGTCTCCACATTATCCAGCGTGATACCGCCGTCAACTTGTACGTCGATGCTTCTGCCCGCCTCTTCTGCCATTTTCCTTGCCGCTTCTACCTTTGCGGTGCAAAAATCAAGGTAAGCCTGACCTCCGAAGCCGGGCTCCACCGTCATGACCAGTATCATATCAAGCCTGTCCATAAAGCCGCGCAGCGCCTCCACCGGCGTGTCCGGTTTCACGGATATTCCCGCCTTAAGCCCTCTGCCGTGAATATCTTCCAAAATCTCATCTGCCCTCTCCGTCGCTTCTATGTGAAATGTGATGCTGTCCGCTCCGCAATCCGCAAACGCGCCGATATACCGCTCCGGCTTTTCTATCATAAGGTGCACATCAAACACCTTGTCCGTAACCCTTCTTAATGATTTGATAACCGGCATTCCATAGGAAATGGACGGTACAAATATCCCGTCCATCACATCTATGTGTATATATTGTGCTCCGGCTTCGTCTACCGTCCGTATCTGTTCGCCTAACATGGCAAAATCCGCTGCCAAAATCGAAGGTGCCAAAATATTCATTCGTCTTTTATCTCCTTGACATTCAAATCCATAGCTTCTTTAAAAGCGCCTGTACTTTCAATATAATTTTTTATCTTACGTGCCATGTACATGGTAGAAAGCAAATCTGATATACCGCAAAACAACAGTCCGGCACCTACAAGCCGCATCAGCACGATGGAGGCATGAAACGGGTTGACCATCAGAATGATACCGTGGATAATGCTGACAAGCGCCAGCAGAAACAGGACAAGCCCATTGCCATATCCCATACGGCGCACATCAATGCAATTCTGCAATTTCATAAATCCGCTGACCATAACCGCGATTCCCAGCACAAAGGGTATCAGAACCATTATCAGGTCCACTCTCACAATCAGAAAAACGCCTAGAAGAATCGCTGCAAAACCAACCACAAAATCGTTCCTGTAGGTATTTTTAGCGGCGTCCCGAAACAAGTAAATACACACCGTAACCACGCCGGCCACAACTGAAGCGCCGCCAACGGCATAACACAGCATCTTCTTCGTAGTCTCCGGAAACAGCAGCAGCACAATCCCCATCAATATGTACAATACCGCATACATGATGGCTTTCCATTTCAATTCCCTTAACAGCTTCATTACGCAGACTCCTTTTCTATTTAACTAACCTTTGGGTGATAGCGAAATGTTTTCTGCAAGTGACGGAAATGTTCAATATAAACAAAAACGGGCTCCGAAGCAGTGGCAAGTCGCCCTTATTTTGTCTATATTGCCCATTTCCTGTGTTGCAACGAAAAGTTTCGAATTGTGCACATGGCATAGTTTCTACGTTTCGTAATCACCTATCTATCTTGAAGCATTTGTAAAACTCTCATTTCTGCAAACCGAATTGTACAGATTGTATATTTCATAAGCAGACCCTTGCTGCATAACGAGTTTCGCAATTTTATATTAACCGATTTTGTCCTCCAAAGCAAGAGATAGATATTATCGTTCACCGACTCTGTCTGACCGCCATAAATGCTGTCAGGATGGATTGTTTGCACCCAGGCTCTCCAGCAAGCCTTCCATCAGCAGTGAATCCACCATTTGACAGGAATTGCGGTCGTAATGTAAACCGGTAGTATCCCAAAGTATGGGACAAACCTGCCTGTCATATGCAGCTTTACATACAGAGGTCAAAAAGAGCCTGACCGATTCCGCATCCTTGTTGTTTTTAGGGCATCCATATTCTCCCAGAATAACCGGAATCCCCTGCGCAATAAAATGAGTTTCTATCATGTCCATGTACTTCTGCAGTTCTTGAAAGTCTTCGTCTGTTCCCCATGTGCTGCGGCATTTTCCCCAGTCTGCATCTTCCTCCAGAATGGCAAAAACGGAGGGGGTATAGTAATGGACGGAAACCGCACATCTTCCTGCCGGGTCGTCGGGCATTTGGTAAAGTGCATCGCTTGTCAGTTCAATATTAGTCGCATAACCCGCAATCAGCAGATGCCGTTTGGGATTATTGCCCCCCGAACCACGGACAATATCCACAAAGGTCTGATTGATTTCATTCAACAGAGAAAATACCTCTTCCTTACCGTCCGTAGAGCTGCCATACTGATTCCAGACAGTATCCCAGCATCCTTCCTCATTCAACGATTCAAATACCAGATAATCCCCATAATCCTGAAAGGCATCCGCAACCTGTTCCCAGATGCGGGAGTAGTGATACATACACTCTTCCGTATTCGTCGGAAAATCTGCCATCCACCAGTTGTCATGGTGGATATTGATAATCGCATACATTCCCGCCTCCAGCGTCCAGTCCACGACCTCCTTCACCGCCGCCAGATAATCCTCATTGATGGTATAATCCTCCCCCATCATATTTGACCATGCAACCGGTATGCGAAGCACGCCAAATCCGGCATCTGCATAGCCCTGAATCATCTCCTGCGTAATCATCGGACTCCCCCATGCCGTTTCATAAGAGCGCACGGAGCCGTCTCCCCACTGTGCAATCCAGTCTCCGCAGGATTCAAAGGTATTGCCCAGATTGATGCCAATTCCCATATCGCGCACCAGTTCCATGGTAGTAATATTTCTCATCCCGTCTGACTCCCCGTCCTTCTTTGCACAGCCTCCCATGACTATCGCCATTATCAATGCAATCCCAACTATGTACCGCCTTTGTTTTTTCATAATCATCTCCGTTCCGAAGCGTATTTTACGGCGTAATGACATAAAATACCTTCGCCCTTATTCTCCGTTTCCTGCAAGCCTTTCCCCTACTTCTTCTTTCAGCTTCTCCCATTCATCCTCATGCTCCGTGTAATACAACGGGCATTTCTTCCCAGCGCTGTCATAATGCCTCAGGATATCCTGCGGCTCCAGATTATAGGTTTCCAGCAGCCATACAAGCAGATTTATCAGTGATTCATAAGTTTCCTTCGTGAAAGAACCATCCTCCGCCAGATAGCAGCATTCAATTGAAATGGAATCATAATTTCTTGACGACACGGCACAGGCGATTTCATCCAGAGGAATCACCTGCAATATTTCTCCCTCATAACCGATGATAAAATGCGCGCTGGCATGTCGCTCGTGCGTATCCTTAAGCTGCTCAAAATAACTTCTGTTCTGCGCGGCGCTTGTACCTGCATTTGCCGTATAGTGTACAAAAATATTGTCAACCCTTTCCAATGGTTCCCCGGGTCTGGAATACTCATTCGGCGTCAAAAAATTCTCTGTCAAGTCCGGTTTCACCGGCAGCGAAAGCACCTGCTTCGCATCCTGTGACAGGTAATCGCCCGCAGATACGATTCCACCCGCATTGACATGCTGCGCTTCCCCTTTTTTCAGAAACAGGCTTGTCAGCCACCAGAACAAACACACAGCCGCAAAGGAAGCAATCAGGACAAACGACAGCTTTCTTCTGCGCTGTAACTGCTGGAGGCGCTTTTGCCTCTCTCTCCCCGTCTCCGTGCGCCGCATCTGTACCCTTGTCTCCACCCGTATTCCTACAGACTGTGAATATGTATTCGCCGCACGCTTTCTTCCATTCTGATAGATATCCGCGTCTACACTTTTCCTGTTATTCTGTGCGGAAGACTGCGTATGCGCCCTTGCTTCCACACGTTTTGCTCCGCCCCCTGCAGACCGCACAGATATCTCTGTTTCTGTGCGCCCTCTGTTGTCCCGCCCGGCAGTCCGTGGGTAGGCTTTCGCTTCCATAAGTCTTTCCCTGCTTCTTCCCGCAGCTCTCGGATACGCCTTTTCCCCCACAAATTTTCCTTCCGTCCGCAGTCCGCTTCCCGATGCGGTTCCTTTCCGTCTGCGTGGTGTGTTCCTAAATTCCTCCTCCAAATACGGATTCCTCATCCTGGTTAATTCAAGCTGAAGCTCCTTCTCTTCCCGAACCTCTCCCATAAGTAATTCTTCCTTTTGATATCCATCGTCATTTTAGAGGATGTCCCAAAACCGCAGATTTCTGCGTACACAGTTTCGGAACATCCTCTTTCTTTATTATACCAAATCCATGGAAAAGATTTCTTAAGATTTATTTAGTTTTGTGTTAGCTTTTTGTTATGACAGCTCCTATTCCTTCCAATGCAGACGGTGGAGCTGCCCTTGTGCCTGCAGTCCTGCAAAATGATTCTGTCTGAGCGCTTCGTACAGCACAATGGCAACAGAATTAGACAGATTCAGGGAACGGATGGAAGGCAGCATCGGAATCCGGATGCAGGAAGTCTCATGCTCGGCAAGAAGCTCCTCCGGTATGCCGGCGCTCTCCTTGCCGAACATAATAAAATCATCCTCCTGATAAGCAACCTCCGTATAAGAACGCTTTGCTTTTGTAGTCGCCATCCAGATTTTTGCTTTTGGATGCAGCGCAAGGAATTCCTGATAATTCATGTAACGTGTCACATCAAGCTGCTCCCAGTAATCCATACCGGCACGCTTTATGGATTTTTCATCCAGCTTAAAGCCCAGCGGTTCAATCAGGTGCAGAGACGTCCCCGTCGCCACACAGGTCCTCCCGATATTGCCCGTATTTGCCGGAATCTCCGGCTGATGAAGTATAATATGCATAACGCCGCCTACTTTTTCTGTTCTTCCCGAAGTCTGGTAATAAACCGGGAAAGCCGCTCCATCGCAACCTTTAATTTCTCCAAAGAATATGCATAGGAAATACGCAGAAAGCCCTCTCCGCTCTCCCCAAAAGCAGTTCCCGGGACAGCCGCCACCTTTTCCTCCTCCAGAAAACGACTGGCAAACTCTTCGCTTGTCATGCCGAATTCCTTGATGCAGGGGAACACATAAAAAGCGCCGAACGGCTCAAAGCACGCAAGCCCCATCTCCCGAAAGGCATGCATCAGATACCGCCTTCTCTGATTGTAGGCAGTACGCATCTCTATGATATCCTCTTCCCCGTTGCGAAGCGCCTCGATGCCGGCATACTGCCCTGTGGTCGGTGCGCACATAATGGCAAACTGATGTATCTTTGTCATCTGCTCGATGATATTTTCCGGTCCGCAGGCATAGCCCATCCGCCAGCCTGTCATGGCATACGTCTTGGAAAAGCCATTAATCAGAATTGTCCGCTCCTTCATTCCCGGCAGACCTGCTATGGAAACATGCTTTCCCTTATAAGTCAGTTCTCCGTAGATTTCATCGGACATCACGATAATATCTTTTTCAATCGCAATCTTTGCAATCGCCTCCAAATCCTCCCGTTCCATAATGGCACCCGTCGGATTGTTGGGAAACGGCAGGATTAACAGCTTGGTTTTTTCCGTCACGGCTTCCAGAAGCTCTTCTGCTGTCAGACGGAATTCGTTTTCTGCTTTCAGATTAATAATAACGGGCTTGGCGCCTGCAAGAATGGCACAGGGCTCATAAGACACATAGCTTGGCTGCGGAATCAGTACCTCCTCGCCCACACCCGGATTTATCAGGGCGCGCATCCCGATATCGATTGCCTCGGAGCCTCCCACCGTTATCAGCACTTCCTTATCCGCATGATAGCGGACGCCCTGCGTGCGGTAAAGATAATTTCCCACCTCTTCCCGCAAGGTTCGCAGCCCTGCATTGGAGGTATATTTTGTATGTCCCTTTTCCAAAGAATAAATGCCCTCGTCCCGTATATGCCAGGGCGTATCAAAATCAGGCTCGCCGACCCCCAAAGAAATTGCATCCTTCATCTCGCTCACAATATCGAAAAACTTGCGGATGCCGGAGGGCTTAATGTCAACTACCTGTTCAGCAAGCGGATTTCTCATGGTGTAATCAACTCTCTTTCGTCTTCGTATTTTTTCGTCAGTATCGTTCCATGCTCCTTGTATTTTTTCAATACAAAATGGGTTGCCGTGCTGAGCACGCCGTCCAGTGTAGAGAGCTTGTCAGAAACAAAATTAGACACCTGTTTCAAGGTCTTCCCTTCCAGAGATACTAAAAGGTCATAGCCGCCGGAAATCAGATATACGGAATGTACCTCCGAATATTTGTAGATACGCTCTGCAATATTGTCAAAGCCCTGCCCCCTCTGCGGCGTAATCCGCACCTCTATCAGTGCGTTTACCTTCTCAATGCTGGTCATTTCCCAGTTTATCATGGTGTGATAGCCGCATATGATACCCTCATTCTCCAGTGCGGCAAGCTCATTCACAATGTCAATCTCCTCCACGCCTAAAATAACCGCCAGCTCCTTTAAATTCATGCGGCTGTTTTTTTCAATAATACGCAATAATTCTTCTCTCATCTGTCTTTGTCTCCTTACATCTTTTTGTTGATTTCATCAGCCTTCGGTCTTTCCAGAAAACGCTTTTCGTCATCGTTTATGACAACTCTGTCGTTTCCTTCTGTTATTTTGCCGATGACCACGGCAGGTATCTGTGCCGCTTCCAAAGCCTGCACCAGACTCTCGCCGTTATCCGCCGTCATCAAGAGGCTTCCACCCGAAGACAGTTCATAGGGATTGAGTCCGAAAAATTCACATATCTCTATGGTTTCCTGTTTGATGGGGATTTTTTTCAAATCTACGGAAAGTCCAACGCCAGCGCTTTCCGCGAGCTCCCACAGCGCAGCGAATATACCGCCGCCGGAGACGTCGTGCATCGCGCTCACATTGGACTTCGCGGCGGTGGCGGCCTCCGGTATAATTGAGAGATACTGCCTAAAATCTATTGCTTTTTCTATCATGGAAAGCGGATACCGCTCTTCTAATTCGTCACGAAGCCTTGCTGCCAGTCTTACCGTACCCTCCAGACCAATCCATTTGCTGAGCACCACATCCTGCCCCGGACGCGCTCCACCCGGCAAAATGGGAGAATCCACCTTTCCTGCAACAGTTACCGTCACGCATGGCCGCATAGCCTGCCTTGAAACCTCTGTATGTCCGCCGGCTATCTGTATGTGCAGTTCTGCAGCCACAGCGTCGGCTTCTGCCATATGGCTTTTTAAATCTTCCTCTTTTATGAACAGCGGCAAAAGCAGTGCCAATGTTGCCATAACCGGCTGTGCCCCGCTGCATGCAGCACCACCTGCCGCCTTCATCATAACACACCGGACGTCTTCCGCGCTTTTTATTTCTGCCATCTGTGTGCAAACGGCAGTAAAGGTGTCTCCACACGTAAAAATGGCGCAGTCCGACCCTACGCCTGCACCATTTTTTACATTTTCATTTTTACTATTAATCTCTTTTAATACGGAACGCTTCAATACACTTTCCGATATTTTTCCGATTTTCATCTGCATATCCTTTTCCTCCATCCTACTGTGCCGGTGCTTCCGGCGCTGCGGGAGGCGCGCTCAGGATAGCAATGACATTTCTCACATGGTCTATGCTTCCGGTCCCGATTGCTGCCATTATCTCGTTATACGCGTTGGGGTCCGCGGTGGAAACGCCAACCACCGCGCTTCGCGGCACCATCTTATAACTGCTGGTGTTGATAACCTCGCGGCTTACCTCCACGCCGTCTTCCTTTACAATCTTCCAAAGTCTTGCCTTGTATCCGATATGCGCGCCTTCCACATTACCGATATAACCAATCGGCTGTGACGCATCCGGATAGATGGTGTCCGATTCAGGTCTGATGGTTTCGAGTACTTCTCCGACATACTCTACGGTACGTCCCTCGCTCCTCGTCTCCACGCCGTATATATTAAAGGTAATCTCTTTATTCGGCGTCGTATAGCCTTCTATATATATCGGGTAGTCCGTATTATTGACAAAACGGAAATCCTTTCCTGAGCTGTCGGAAATCGCCGCATCCGCAGAAGGTCTTACATAAGTAACTATCATGGAATGGTTGTAACGCTCCGTCACCTCCAGCTCCGACAAAAGCACTGCGTTATAAAGCGTGGTTGAAACCTGACAGATACCGCCGCCAAGGGAATCCACCACCTTGCCGTTCAGATAGGAGCCTGCCATATAATAGCCGTTGCGCTCCGTAAAAGGCGTGACCGTATCACAGGTGGAAAATTCATCACCCGGATACAGCAGCGTGCCGTTTATCAGCCTGCAGCCATTTGCTACATTGGCGCTCCGGTTGGAGTTTGAAGTGGAGTAGGAGGTAGTAAAGGAACCCAAAAGGTCCTTTACCATAAGAAGCTCTTCCTCGGAGCCGCGTGGCTCACTGACTGCAACAGAAAGCTGAATGGAGCATGCCTCATGATTCCAGTCTCCTGCCAGATAGTCATATATCACATCGATAGAAGCTTCTACATCAAGGGCATATCCTGTCTGTCCTTCCAGAACGCTGAACTCACCGTCTTCCAGAACAAGCCCCATATCCACTGCGGTCGTATCATACTGCTTACACTCATCCGCCAGAATCCGGTTTATCGCCACAATGTCAAAATCAAGCTCTATCTCGTAAACCTTATTTTCCTTTTCCAAATCCTTCAGCGCCTTGTACCGCTGCACAATATTTCCCTGTGTGCCGAGCGTGGCAGCCGCGTCCACAATCTCAGGATTGCTCCAGCTTACGCCAAGCTCGCCTGCTGTCACCGTCACGCTGTTTTCCTCTGTCACGAGCAGCGTAATTTCCACTTCCCGCAGAGAATCTATGTACTCATTTACGGCGTCCCTCGCCTCATCTGCCGTCATTCCGGCTACGGAAATATCACCTATATAAATACCTGCTTTAATAGTATTGTCGCTTTTCGCTTCTGCTTCCTTTGCCGGACACAGCACAAGTGCCGCCGTCATGCCAAGCAGCATGGCAATTTTTTTCATAATATTTTTTTTCATTTTAATTGCGCTCCTCAACACCTGCGTAATTGTTTTTTGTCTCAATATGTGTTACTCTTAGAAGGCAGACCTACATGCCAAGCAGCATGGGGATGACCATAGCCAGAATCAGAAACAGGACTATCACGCCCGCAATGATTCTCTGTGTTTTTCTGCTGTGAAAGTTAATCATAACAACCACACCTTTCTTTAATTACAAAAACCTGTTTGAAAGGAATTATATATGATAGGAATGTTTTTGTCCAGCCTAATCGTTTTTTGTCTGGTAATTGCTCTTACCAACCGCCGGCACAAAAAAATGATTGAAAAATATGAAAAGGATTTCTGGGACAGGGAAGCGCGCGCCAACAACACGCGCAAAAAGTCCCTGGCAAACCTCGCCTATATTTCCATCCCCGAATATCTGATACCGGAGCATTTTATGCCAGATGATGCGGAGGTTTCGGAACTGCTTGAAACCTTACGGTATCTTTCCACCCAGAAAATCGTCAATCTGACCGGCTATACCAACACCGATTTAAAGCTGGAATACGGCACTGCCAACATAACCTGCCTTTCCGAGTATGACCAGAATTATACTCTTCTTGCGCGCACTCTGCAACGGCTGGC
The DNA here is from genome assembly GCA_947177465.1 of uncultured Lachnospiraceae bacterium. Lineage (GTDB taxonomy): Bacteria > Bacillota > Clostridia > Lachnospirales > Lachnospiraceae > Acetatifactor. Next base: position 4,172 of record CAMWUP010000012.1, on the reverse strand, counting down.
TGAAATTTTATATCAAAACGCACGGATAAAGGAGGCGCGGACCATACTTGAATTTGCCGTTTCCACCGGCACGGACGTAAGCCGCAGCTATTTTCTTTTGGCAGACCTTTACGATGCAGAAGACGAATACGACAAAAAGGCGGCGCTTATCGAAAAAGCAGGCTCTCTCCGCACCACCATGAAAAATGTCATCGTCCGTACTTTGCAAGAATCCGGTCCGTATAGCGGCTGGCTTCACTCCGGTTAAGCTTTTCAAGCTCATACTCCACTACTATTTTATGCTTTGCGATAAGCTTATATAACCGTTCCTTCTGGGCAGGTGTGGCAGGCGTTTCCCGTTTTGCCTGATACTGCAGGGCTTTGGGCGCAAAGACCGCAATGTCTTCCCCGCCGCCAAAGGACTCCCAAAGCCTGTCATAGAGCAGACAGGCAGCGTCAGCGTCCGCCAGCGCCCTGTGCGCCTTATGAGGAATTGCGTAGTATCCGCACAAAAAATCAAGGCTCCGGCTTTCAAGCTCCGGCAAAAAACGTCTCGCAATTTTCAGCGTATCAATTCCCTGTCTTTCAAATGTCATACGGTTGTTGACCGCCGCCTTTTTGATAAAAGAATAATCAAAAAGCACACTGTGTCCCAAAATCACATCTTCCTTTAAAAATGCCAGAAAATCCGGCAGTACTTCGGCAATTTCCGGCGCTTCCTTCAATAAATCGTCAGTAATGCCCGTCAGCTCCGTAATCTTCGGTGGAAGAAGGCAGGCAGGCTTTACAAACGTTTCAAACACTTCTGTCCGCACCCCGTTTTCTACCCGCACTGCGCCGATTTCAATAATTTTGTCCGTCTTCGGATTCAGCCCCGTAGTCTCCAAATCCACACTCACATAGCTTTCCTGTTTCTTCTGATTCATGATACGGTTTCCTTTTCCGTCACATCTGTCATAAATTCATTTCGCAAAATCACCATCACTGCCGCCTCATGTGTCAGCGGATTACGTTTTTGGTAATCAAAGAGAATATAGCATGCTTCCCCCTGCTTTGGCTCGTCCTCCCAGACAGAATAATGAAACTGCTCCAGATGTGTCATACGTTCAAGCTGCCGGCTGTCATAAGCCCCATAGTCTGGCAAATAGCGTCTTTCTGTTTCTTCCTTTTTATAAAAAGCCGTTATTTCCTTTTTATATGCATCCTGCCCACCTGCAAAGTCGGGACGGCTTTTCGCCTTTTCCCGCAGATAATAATCAAAGACAAGAAGCTCTCTGTAAAACGCTTCCTCCCCACTCCCATGCTCCCTTGCAAAGGACAACAGTATCTGATAGCGGTAGAGCCGCGACGGCGTCTCAATAAAAAATCCATTCTCTGCATAATAATCCGCAAGCGCCTCATACAGAGCAAACGGACTTTGAAAGCTCCTTTGCAGAGCAGAAAGTGTATGGGCAAACTGACCGCTGTTATAGTATATCTCAACCATCTGCTCTATTTTCTTAAGCCGCCTGATTCCCGCATAAGAAATCCACTTTGTATAAAGCACCTCATAGGGAGGCACATCCGTGTATGCCAGACCATAGTCCGCCGCTTTTTCATACATATAAGAACCCTTCAGTACCTTCAGAAACCCAAGCTGCAATTGATTCGGCTGCATGGCATACACCACATCAAAGGAACGCCCAAAGCTTTCATAATCCTCAAAAGGCAGTCCTGCTATCAAGTCCAAATGCTGATGTACCCTGCCGCCCTGCCGGATTTGCGCTGCTGCCGCCTTTAACCTTTCCAAATCCGTGGTGCGCCTGATTTCCGCAAGCGTCTCTGCGTTGGCGGACTGCACGCCGATTTCAAGCTGTACCAGCCCCGCGCGCATACTGTTCAGCAGCTCTATTTCCTCGTCATTCAGAATATCTCCCGCGACCTCAAAATGAAAATTTGTGATACCATTGTCATGTTCTCTGATATACCGCCATATTTCCACCGCGTGCGCATGATTGCAGTTAAAAGTACGGTCTACAAATTTTACCTGTTTTACCCGCTTTTCCAGAAAAAACTGCAGCTCCCGTTTTACGACATCAATGTCGCGAAAACGCACCTTTTTGTCAATTGAGGACAAGCAGTAGCTGCAGGAAAAGGGGCATCCCCTCTGCGACTCATAATAGATAATCCTGTTTTCAAAATCTGCCGTATTCTCATACAAAAAGGGAATTTCCGCCAAAGAGAGCAACTCCCGCTTTGCAGTAACTCCATCGCGGAGCACAAGTCCCGCAATCTCTTGCAGATTCCCTTTTCCCGTCACATAATGGGCAAGCAGCTCCGCAAAGGTCGCCTCACCCTCTCCCGCCATAATGCCCGTAACCATCGGATACTCTGCTAAAATCCGCTCTGCATCAAGAGAAGCCTCCGGTCCTCCCAGCCAGATGGGAAGCCCAGGAAGCAGCTTGTGAAGCTCCGGTATCAATTCCAGTATCATCTCCCGATTCCAAATATAACAGGAAAAGCCGATTGCTTTCGGCTTCCTGTCATAAATATCCTCTAAAATCTCTTCTGTGTGGTTATTAATCGTATATTCCGCCAGCTCTACGTATCCTGCCAGTTCCCCCGCATAACGCCTGAGACTGTAAATTGCCGGATTGGAATGTATGTATTTGGCATTCAGCGCCACAAGCAGAAATTTCATATTCCCACCCTTTCTGCCGCCTGCTGCCAAACCGCCTCCGGAATCTCCATTGTCGGCTTTCCGGAAATCCGTACTGCCTCGCATACTGCCATATAAAAATAATTAATCCCCGTCGTCAGCGTTTTCTTGATACCGCGGTTCAGCACCATGCCGCACTCGTCAAGCCCCGCCTCCGTAAAGTCCTTTAAAAAAGAATCCACATCATAGGGAATACTGACAAGCTCCGCCTGATAGCTTATTCTCCCGCCTGCTTCTTTTGTCTCAAGCATGGCAAACTGCGCATGTCTGCCCCTGCCGTCTATGGCAAATCCCAGAGAACCGGGGTTCAGGTATGTTTTTCCAAACATGCGGTCCAGCTCTTGATGGTGGTCGTGCCCGCCAAACAGATAATCCTCGTCCAGTTCTCTTAAGGCTTCTTCCTTCATCGCCGGATTTTCCATCACATTCCCCCTGATATCCGACGGCGTGCCATGACAGAGAAGGGTCGGCGGACAATCAGAAAAGGTCAGCTTTTTCACAGACGGCAGACCCTCAAAAAAACGGATATCCTTCTCCGTCACATGCTGCGCCGTGTAATACAGGGCGCCGCTCGGAGAAGAAGGCTTCCAGCCCTTGGGATTGTGAAAATTGTCAATCAGGTATTCCTCCCTGTTGCCGCGTACCATTTCACAAGGATATTTCTTCTGCATTTCATACAGCATGGAAAGAGTTCTCTGCGGATAGGGACTGTCCGTCACATAATCCCCGAGACAGATAATGCCGTCCACCTTTCTCTTTTCCATATAAGCAAAGAACGCCTCCAATGCTTTATAATTCCCATGAATGTCGCTGATTAGCGCAAGTCTTCTACCTTCTGCCATGCAAAAATCTCCTTTTTACAAAACCATACAAAGATTAGAATGTCAAAAACCCTAATCTTAAGAGCCATATACCGTCTTGCGGTCATGCTTATTTTATCACGGCTTTCAAAGAATACACAAGCCTTGTTTTCCCTATTCCAATCTGTCCTCCCCCTCCAATGTAAAGGTTACGCTCCAGTCCCCCTCCACATAGCCGCTCTCTTCATTAAAAAGACCATACAGCGCATAGGCGTCAGTATCAACTTCTACATCCGTAAAAACATATTCATAGAAGGTGTAGTCAACGCCTCCCCAGCTTTCCTTCCACATAACCGAATAGTCTGTAATCCTTTCCTCTCCGTCCTCATTTGTCAAAAAAAGTCTTACATGACGAACTGCGCGGCTTTGGTCGCCCATGCAAATCTGCACCCGCAAATTTCCGTCCAAAAAGGCAATTCCCATAACGGTAAAGCCGTCTGCAATGCATTCACTGACAGGTTTCACGTTCATAACAGCGGAGACAGGGCGTGGGTCTTCCCGCCTTTCCTCATCCGTGCGCTGTATGATATCATTCGTCAGCTGTGTCCCCGAGCGTCCGCTCAGCGTTACATTTTTAAACTCCGCCTCCGTCAGCGCTTCTTTCAAGTCAAGCTCTCTTTTTTCCTCACTGATGC
>CAMWUP010000011.1 GCA_947177465.1 uncultured Lachnospiraceae bacterium | reverse complement strand
ATGTATGGCAGTGGGATATGTGGCAGCCGGGTATGGCGCTGGTAGATTTCACCAACAAGGAAGCCTGCGCATGGTATCAGGAAAAGCTGGCAGGTCTGCTTGATATGGGCGTGGACTGCTTTAAGACGGACTTCGGCGAGAGAATTCCCGTAGAAGGCATCTGCTATCACGACGGTTCCGAGCCGAAGAAGATGCACAATTACTACACCTATCTGTATAATAAAGTGGTATATGAGATATTAGAGAAAAAGCGCGGCAAGGGCGAAGCAGTACTGTTTGCGCGTTCTGCAACCGCGGGCGGACAGAAATTCCCCGTACACTGGGGCGGCGACTGCTGGTCCGACTATGAGTCCATGGAGGAGAGTCTGCGCGGCGGTCTTTCCCTGATGATGTCCGGTTTTGGCTACTGGGCGCATGATATCGGCGGGTTTGAAAGCACCTCCACACCGGATGTTTACAAGCGCTGGGTTGCTTTTGGACTTTTATCTTCTCACAGCCGTCTGCACGGCAGTACTTCCTACAGAGTGCCGTGGGCGTATGATGAAGAGGCGGTGGACGTAGTGCGTTTCTTCACCAAGCTGAAAGCAAGGCTGATGCCTTATCTCAACAAAACGGCAGTTATTACCAGCAAAACGGGTATCCCCACCATGCGCAGCATGGTATTGGAATTTACGGAGGACAGAACCTGTCACTATACGGACCGCCAGTATATGCTGGGAGACAATTTCCTGACGGCGCCTATCTTTAACGAAGAGGGTATGGCAGATTATTACCTGCCGGAAGGACGCTGGACCGATTTCTTTACCGGAGAGGTAAAGACGGGCGGACGCTGGATAAAAGAAAAGCACGGTTATCTGAGTGTGCCGCTTTTGGTAAAGGAAAATTCCATCGTAGCGCTCGGCGCACGAGATGACAGGCCGGATTACGACTATGGCGACGGCGTGGAGCTGCGCATCTATGAGCTTGCGGACGGTGTGCGCACAACGGATGTTGTGTTCGGCATGGACAATACAGAAGAAGTAAAAGTATCAGTCGAGAGACAGGGCAGCACCATTACGGTCAATGTGATGACGGACAAGCCTTACAGCGTGCGTCTGGTGAATGTAAAAGCGGCGTCTGTAAAGGACGGCAGCATGACGGTGGAAGGAAACGATACGATTATCAAGTCTGAGACGGGACATATTACCGTAACGCTGTAGAATGTGAAGAAAAACCTTATTGGCGCAATATCGCAGGCACGCTTGTGATATGCAGGGGTAGAAGTATGAAAAAAAGAAAGAACCGATTATGGGAGCTAATCAGCAGAAGGAAAATACGGCAGCAGTTATATCTGACTTATATTCTTGCGGTCTGTTTTCCGATAGCCGTAATCGGTTCTTTTTTGCTGGGAAACACGGCAAGACTTCTGACAAACTATCATCAGGACCTTCTGGTATCGGACAGTATGCGCGTCAGGACTATCCTATTTGAAATCACGGCGCAGACCTATAATATTTCGGAGGAAATTGCTTTTGAGGACAGGCTGCAGGAGATACTATCCCTGCAGGAAAAAAATGCGGCGGGAGGAGCGGCGTACTATTATACTACGATGGACAATTATATTTCCTCCCACGCAGAGATAGAAGATATTGTGATATACACGGACAATATCAACGCCGCAGCTTACATGCATTTTGCATATGCCGGCGATACGGTGCAAGGCGAGGAATGGTATCAAAAGGCAGTGGGACAGGCGGGAACCTTCTGGATTCCGATGGAAAAAAAGGACAAGTACGGAAATTCTTACTGGAATCTGGCGCTGGTGCGCAGGATTACGGTAATCGGCAGCGATTATCAGGCAGTGCTTGTTATCATGATTAGCGATAATTATCTGCAGACCCGCATTAGCAGCGGCGAATACAGAATAACCATATCTGCGGATAATCAGAAGATTTTTTACAATTCGACCCGCAGGGATTATGGAGAAACACAGGATATTTATATTGATTACACAGACAATTACTACCAGTATCTGGGGCCGGTATGGGAGCAGGCAGATAAGTTCCTTGCCGATATCTCTACCCTGCATCCGTACCAGACGGAAAGTAAAATATATATCACGACGATAAGTGAAAGCGCATACAGGGACAGGAATGTGATTTTAATTACCTGCTTTCTGATTATTTTGGTAGCGCTTGCGGCGCCTGCGCTTCTGATTCGCTATTTTACCGGGTATTTTACGGGACGTGTGAAAGTGCTCAGAGATGAAATGAAAAAGGCAAGCAACGAGGAATACGATATTCCTCATTACTTCGGCGGTGAGGATGAACTGTCAGAGGCGTTTGCCGACTTGCAGGTCATGGTACAGAAAATCAAGGAGAAGGATGCCAGGATGTATCAGGCAAGACTGAATGAGCAGCAGCTTCTAAATGAGCAGCAGGTGATGGAAATGAAGATGCTTGCAGGTCAGATAAATCCGCATTTTTTGTACAATACACTGGAAAGCATCCGCATGAAAGCTCTGACATCGGGAAACAGGGAGGTGGCAAATGCAATCAAGCTGCTTGGCAAATCCATGCGTTATGTGCTGGAGAATACGGGGACTTCGCTGGTAACTCTGAAAAAAGAGCTGGATTATGTGGAAACCTACCTGCAAATCCAGAAAATTCGTTTTGGCGACAGGGTGAATTATCGGATAGAGGTAGAGGAAATACCGGATTTGGAGGAGTATCTGCTTTTGCCGCTGCTGTTACAGCCTGTCGTTGAAAATGCGATTGTGCACGGATTGGAGCAGGTTGCGGAAAACGGACAAATCGATATTCGGGTGGATGTGCCTGAAAAAGGGCTTTTGCGCATTGCCGTATCAGATAATGGCTGCGGCATGGGCGCGGATGAACTGGAAACCCTGCGGATACGCATGGCGCAGAAAACGTTGGACAGAACGGCAAGCATCGGTCTGTGCAACATCAACCAGAGAATCCGCCTGTATTATGGGGAAGCTTATGGAATGGCGATAGAGAGCATACAGGGAGCAGGCACCTGCATTACCCTGAAGATTCCCGTAAAATTTCGGAATGTGTAATTTTCCTCGTATAAAATGTAAAAAAGGAATGGTTTTTTTCTTTTGCAAACTTCGTTACACTTGCTATGTAATACTAGCAGTCCTTATGAGTTTTTTTCGAAAACGATTAAGTCTGCTCAATTTAATCAGGAGGGTAATAAAGTATGAAAAAGACAATGAAGAAAGTATTTGCCTCCGTTCTTGCTCTTGCTTTGGCAGTATCAACCTTTTCGTTGATGAAGCTGAATGCATCTGCAGAAGGAGAGACCGTTGCATATCTGTCTTTTGCAGATAATGCATGGGCAGTGCAGTACTGGAACGACGGTAATGATTATTCACCTGTTGTAGCGACTACTGCAGAGGTGACCGGCAACGGTACTTACACAGTAGGACTTGATTTTACGGAGGCCGGCGGCGCACCGGACATCGCGTTCTTCGATGTAGAAATCAGCAACGGTGAAGCAGCGTTCCCCAACAGCTACATGACGATTGATTCCGTTAAGATTAACGGCGAAGAGGTTGCCTTGACAGGTACGCCTTACACCAGCTCTGATGACGGTGTTGCTACCAGAACCAACCTGTACAATGCATGGGTTTCCGATGCAACCACAGTTGAAAGTGCACGTACTGCAGACGGCAGCACAGACGGCATTACACCTACACCTGTAGACGGAAGCATCACAGACATCAATACCATCGAAGTAACCTTTACTTTGGGCGACGGTGTGCTCTGCAACGCAGCAGGCGGCGAAGTGACAACGACTCTCAGCGAGGAAAGCTATCCTGCATTTATCGCATTCGGCGGTGACCTGGCAGAAGAGAATGACTGGGGTCTTCAGTACTACGGCGACGGCGCCGGAAGTAATGCAGGCGATATTGTGGCAACCAACGGCGAGATTAAGAGCGGCGAGACCACGACTCTTACACTGGAGTTCCCTTCCGAGGTATATTATACATGGTTTACAGCTCCCTGCTTCGTCGTTGACGATGCAGCGGCAGTTTCTCCCGACAGCACCTTTGAAGTAAAGGTATTCTTAGACGGCGAGGAAGTAGCAACCGACCTTTCCGCGGGCAAGTCCTGCTGGGCTGAAGGTACCGGCGACTACGCGGAAGCACAGTGCGTTCGTATCGGCGGCGGCTACAATGAATGGGGTGACAAGTATCTTGCAGAGTCTCCCAAGGGCTTTACCACTTTGACCTTTGAAATTACCCCTACCATCTATCTGATTTCAGGCGCAGCGGGCGAGGAAGCGCCTCAGAATGCATTTGACCCGAACGGAACCTATCATGCATACATCGGTATTCAGACTCCTACATGGATTTTCCGTAACTCCTTTGATGATGCAACTTACGGCAAGGATTCCGGATGCTTCGACCAGCTGGGCTTTGTTGACGGCGAGTGGATTGCACAGGGCGGCAGCTTTACTGATGTTGAAATCACCGGCAATGGTACATATACGGTATCTGTGACGGGCTTTGATTTCTCCGGACAGTTCCAGGATCAGCCGATTCTCGGCACAGAAGGCTTGTTTAATCTGTTGTTTGTATCTACGGATTTGCCTGTAAACGACGAAGTTGTGATTTCCAATGTTGTGCTGAAAATGGATGGAAAGACTATCACAGAGCAGGAGAGTGCGTTCTTAGATCCTGACTCCAAGGAAGTGCAGAAGGTGCTTTTAGCAAACATCTGGAACAATGCGATTTCCGAGCTTCCTTACTATGCAGCTCCCACCCAGAGCATTGAAATCAGCTTTGATGTAAGCGGCTTTGCAAATGACGCAGCTCCGGCAGAAACTCCGGATAATACCTCTAGCGAGAGCGCGCCGGCACCCACCGATGAGAGCACTCCCGCACCTGTAGAAAGCGAATCCTCTAACAACACTGTAATGATTGTCGTTATTGTGGTAGTTGTGGTAGTAGTGATTGCAGTAGTAGCAGGCGTAGTAGTATCAAAGAAGAAAAAAGGCAACAAATAAGTAACATAACCACATAAAGAAAGCGGCATATCAGTTTGGTATGCCGCTTTTTGTGTGTGGTGTTGAGATTTCCCATCCGTCGGGAAACATATCAAAAATCTTTATGGATACAGCAACAACCAAAGTAAATGAGCCTTTGACGGGCAAAAAATTACTGTAATTTCTATCAAGTATTTGCGGTATTTTTGAATTCTCCCTTTTTGTATAATAAAATTAAGTGCTTGGAGTATGCGCTCCGAGCAGGAAATCAATAGATGTTTGGGAGGTAAAGTATGGAAGATGGTAAGAAAGGAAAGGAAAAAGCAGCCGGATATGTTTACTATGTGGCGCGTATTGGCGTTCTGCTTTCGGTAGTCATGATGTTTTTCCCGGGTCTGAATCCGGCAAAAATATGTGATTACATAAACAAAAACATGTCCCTGTTTACTTCCGGAATTTCCTATTCCGGATTGGTGAAGCAGTGTACCCGTGCCTTTAATCAGGGCTGGATACAGGAATCTTCGTTTGTTCTTCTTTTTATTGCAAGTATGATTGTCTGTCTGGGCATTGCAGCCGGCGCGGTGATGGGTTGTATGTCGCTGGGCAATGTGAAGATGAAAAAGCTTGGTAACTGGTTTGGTATCGGAGGCGCCATTGCACAGATAGTGGGACTTGGCGGCATCTATCTGGCATATTCGCAGGTTGCACAGACTACAAGGTCCGATAAGGTGATTCCCAATTTCCCTCTTTCCAACTGGCTTTTTTTCTTTATTCTGGCAGCAGTTATTTTGGTGGCGACGGTGCTTGTGCAGGTTATGCTTCCGAAGCCTGAAAAAGAGTCTAAATTTGAGATGGAATCTAAATTTAAACTGTTTTTGATGTTCCTTCCTTTTGCAGCGCTGTGCTTTGTATTCAGTTATCTGCCACTCTGGGGATGGCGTTATGCATTTTTTGATTATACATCGGGCGGTACACTCTCAAAGGACAACTTTGTGGGATTCCAGTATTTTACCATGCTGTTCCAAAATGCAGCGACCCGAAGCGATATTGTGAGAGTACTGAGAAATACGCTCGCCATGAGCGCGCTCGGTATTGCAACAAGCTGGCTGCCGATGGCGTTTGCGATTTTCCTCTCCGAGGTTAAGAGCCAGCGGGTGAAGCGTTTTGTACAGACCTTTGCGACGATTCCCAACTTTATAAGCTGGGTTCTGGTATATGCGATTGCGCTTGCGATTTTCTCTTCTGACGGTTTTATCAGCAGTATGATGATAAATGCCGGTGCATGGTCAGAAGGCAAAAATATGCTGATGAGCTCTTCCCATCACTGGCTGAAGATGCTGGCCTGGGGAACCTGGAAGGGAATCGGCTGGAGCGCTATCATTTACATAGCGGGTATTTCCGGTATCGACCAGCAGCTCTATGAGGCGGCAACCGTAGACGGCGCAGGACGTTTCCAGAAGATGTGGCATATTACGCTTCCGGGTCTGATTCCTACCTATATGGTTATGCTTCTGATGGCTGTGGCGGGGATTCTGAGCAACGGTATGGACCAGTATATGGTATTTGACAATCCCAATAACACAAACGTGAATATGGTACTTGATTTGTATGTGTATAAGCTGGGTATTATGAACGGTGCGATACCTCTGTCAACCATGATTGGTATGGTAAAATCCGTAATCAGTGTTGTGCTTTTGTTTGGTGCCAATACGATTTCCAAGCTGGTACGCGGCGAGAGCATTGTATAGGAGGTGTGAGATATGGCGAAGACGGCACAAGAAAAGTTAGACGCAAAGGCGGAAAAGCAGTATTACAAAACCCATAAAAGGTCATATAAGCTCACTCCCGGCGACATTGTATTTAATATACTGAATTACGGCTTCTTTATCATATTTACATTAAGCTGTATTTTCCCGTTTTACTACCTGTTTATCAATACCATTTCTTCTAATGATTTGGTCAGCAGGGGATTGATTAATTTTGTTCCGAGAGGAATTAATCTTGACAATTATGTCAATTTGGTAAAGGCTAACGAAATAGGGCAGGCATTCTTTGTTTCCATAGGAAGAACCATACTGGGCACGGCGCTCATGGTAATGGCTTCCGCCTTTGTGGGATATCTGGTGACAAAGCAGCAGTTGTGGCACAGAAAGTTCTGGTACCGTTTTCTGGTGATTACCATGTACTTTAATGCAGGAACGATTCCCTGGTATTTGAATATGTCCATGCTGGGACTGACCAACAATTTCATGGCATACATTATCCCGGGTATTGTGGCGCCCTACAATATCATACTGGTTAAAACCTATATCGAGTCGATTCCGGCAGAGCTGGAGGAGAGCGCATTTATGGATGGCGCCGGTTACTGGACGATTTTCCGTAAGATTATCTGGCCCTTGTCCATGCCGATTTTGGCTACGATTGCCATTTTCGGCGCGGTGGGACATTGGAACTCTTTTACGGATTCCTTGATTCTGATGCAGAATGCGCCGGAATTATATACCCTGCAGCACAGGCTGTATCTGTATTTGACGACAAGCTCCAACATTGGCGCGCTGATGAACGGTGGTGTAAGCTCGTCTGCGGCGGAGGGAATTATGCAGACAGCGCTCAATGCGAAGGTTATCAGATATACCGTTTCCATGGTATCCATTATTCCCATACTGCTGGTTTATCCGTTTATGCAGCGGTATTTTGTCAAAGGTATTATGCTGGGAGCTGTTAAGGGCTGACAGTTTTCACTAATATAAAGGAGGATAGAAAGGCATATGAAAAAGATGAAAAGAATGATAGCGCTCGCGCTGACGCTTATTATGGTCAGCGGACTGCTGACAGGCTGTGGAAGTAAGGAAAAAGACTATATCACTCTTACCATTTACAGCCAGCTTGCAAACTATTCCGGCGAAATGCAGGGGTGGTTTGCACAGATTTTGAAGGACAGATTTGGTGTTAAGGTAAATCTGATTCCCGACGGCGACGGCGTGTTTGACACCCGTATGGAAGCCGGTGATCTGGGTGACATTGTTGTATGGGGTTCTGATGATAAGGATTATATGCAGGCAGTTGCCGCAGGTCTTCTGTATGACTGGGAAGAGGATAATCTTGTGCAGGAATATGGTCCTTATATTTGGGAAAACATGCAGGATGCGCTGAACAAGAACAAGATTGTATCCGCACAGAAGGATAAGGATGGAAATGTCATTGGAGAAGCCAATACCATTTATGGCTTTGGACACAATGTAGCTTCCAGCTCTGAAAGTCATGAGGCATTTTTCTACACATGGGATATCCGCTGGGATTTATACCAGCAGTTAGGGCATCCGGAAGTAAATGATTTGGATGATTTGATGGATGTTTTGATTGCAATGAAGGAGATTTGCCCGACGGCAGACAATGGAAAGCCTACTTATGCAATGTCTCTCTGGCCGGATTGGGATGGTAACTATGTCATGTACGTCAAAGCGATGGCGACGGCATATTACGGCTATGATGAATTTGGATTTGGACATTATAATGTAAGAACCGGCGAGTATTACGATGCGCTGTCACCTGACAGTCCATATCTGGAGATGCTTGCATGGTTTAATGAACTGTACCGCAACGGTCTGCTTGACCCGGACTCCATGACTCAGACCTACGACAATATGATAGAGAAAGTGCAGAACGGTCAGGTACTTTTCTCCATCTTCAATTATGCCGGTTCTTTGGCTTACAACAAAGAGATACATTATGGAAAGAATGAAGAAGGAGAGGAAATCAACAAAATCATGGAAAGCCTGGTACCTACAGAGGCATGCCCCATCGTTGGTGGTTTGAGCACATTGGGCAGCAACCGTGTATGGAGTATCGGGGCAAAGACCCAGTATCCTGAGCTTTGCATGGAAATCATCAACTGGCTGTGTACGCCGGAGGGACGTCTGACCATGGATTATGGTCCTAAGGGTCTTTGCTGGGATTATGATGAAAATGGCAAGACCTATTTTACAGAGTTTGGAAAGACCTGTTTTGAGGACAGAAAAACCTTGATGCCCAATGAATGGGGCGGCGCAACCTTTAATGAGGGCGCTTTCCAGGTAAACAATACGACATGGACTTCTGCTGATATTAATCCGGAGTCGGGAGAAAGATATGACCAGCAGTACTGGGCGAGCAATCTGGTTCCGGAGGGACGCTGTGAGGCGGAGAGAGACTGGAGAGCGTATACGGGCTATAATACTTTGGAAGAGTATATGGATAGTTGTAATTACGTAGTTGATGTGCCGACTACCTTTTCCTTACCGGAGAGAGAGCCACAGCTTGAAAGTACGTGGGTACAGGTGGCAACCTGTCTGAAGGATTATAGCTGGAGAGCCATCTATGCAGAAACGGAAGAAGAGTTTCAGGCAATTGTAAATGAAATGCGCGGACGTGCGAAATCCTATGGCTATGACGCTTGTACGCAATGGTCTATTGAACAGGCAGCAATCAGAAATGCATTGCAGGAGCCATTGAGATAAGGTATACTAAATAAATACGGAAAGATTTTTAGAAGGGGCTGCCCAACCGGCAGCCTTTTCTAAACGGAACTTTACGCCTGTGTATCAGAGGGCAGGCGTGGGAAAGGCGTGGTAATGGTGATGAAATTTTTCAGTGTGGACGGCGCGTTATATAAGTTTCTGACCAGACTCTGGGACATGATAAAGCTGAATTTTATGTGGCTGCTTTTTTCCCTGCCGATAGTAACAGTAGGAGCGGCTACAGTGGCGGCTTACACAGTGACGCTTAAGATGGTGGATGAACAGGAAGGGTATGTAGCGCGGCAGTTTGTCAGGGCGTTTAAGGAAAACTGGCGGCAGGGAATTCCCATGGGACTTCTTGCTTTATTCTGCTCTTATGCGGTATATCTGGATTTTGAATTGCAGCGCGTGACGGAAGGCAATTCCACCATGTTCTTGATTTTCGGTATAATAGCGGCGTTTGTGTTCGGCATGTCATTCATTTATGCGTTTCCGTTGAGTGCCCGCTATGAAAATACCTTAATCGGCACACTGAAAAATTCGGTAAATATAGCGACGAGATATTTTTTAAGGACGCTCCTGCTAGTGGCGGTTTTAGCAGTGGAAGTAATCATTTTTATCTTTAATTACACTACTCTGCTGATTGGCGCCTTGATTGGTCCTGCCTGTATCATGCTGACGATAAGCGGCTTTGCCCTTCATTTTTTCAAGGAAATAGAGAAAGAACCCGGGGCAGTGCAGGAAAAAGAGACTGACAGAGACGGAGAAAAATAAGATATGTTGTGATGTGCGGGGTAAAAGCTCTGCGGAAAGGCGTGCATTATGATACAGCAGACAATAGGACTTAAGATGGCAGGTTCTCTGCCAGGGGCATGTATCAAGACCTATATCATTGAGGATTCACCGGAATTTAAAATCAAAAAGAGACCAATCGTTATCGTATGTCCGGGCGGTGGGTACTGCTATCTGTCTGACAGGGAAGGAGAAATTCTGGCATTACAGTATGTAGCGATGGGCTGTCATGCCGTAGTGCTTCACTATTCCATTGCGCCCGCAGTGTATCCGGCAGCGCTTTTGGAACTGGCGTCGGCGGTAAAGCTGCTTCGGGAAAAAGCAGAGGAATGGCATATCGATAAGGATAAGATTATTGTGGAGGGGTCTTCCGCGGGAGGACATCTGGCAGCGAGTTACGGCATGTTTTGGAAGGAAGCTTTCATTGCAGAGGAGCTAGGGCTGAAGGCTTCTGACAGGGAAATGCTGCGCCCCAATGCTATGATTTTGAACTATCCGGTGATTACCTCCGGCGAGTTTGCCCACAGGGATTCCTTCGTCAACCTGTTGGGCGGGCGCTATGAGGAACTGGTGGAAAAGATGTCTTTGGAAAAACAGGTGAATCAGGATACACCGCAGGCATTTATCTGGCATACTTATACGGACGGCTGCGTGCCGGTAGAGAATTCGCTTCTGCTTGCGGGCGCTATGAAAAAGGCAGGGATTCCGGTTGAGTTTCACATGTATCCGCAGGGAGGACATGGACTCAGTCTGGCAAATGAGCTGACGGAATCGCCGGAAGGGCATGAGATAGAGGTCTGCTGTCAAAGCTGGATTTCGTTAGTCAGAACTTGGATTTTGGGATTGTAAAACGGATTATGCACAGCATGGCAGGTCTGCGGAATCGTGTATGCAAAGCTGTGTATGGAAAAGAGGGTAAGGATGAGCTGTTTGGGAAATTTGCTCTGGTTTGTGTTTGGTGGTTTTATCAGCGGGCTAAGCTGGGGGCTGGCAGGAATTTTGTGGTGTATCACCATTGTGGGGATTCCGGTTGGCGTGCAGTGCTTTAAGTTTGCCGGATTAAGCTTTTTTCCTTTCGGAAAAGAGGTAAAGTATGGAGGCGGAGCGGGAAGTCTTCTGCTGAATATTATCTGGCTGTTGATTTCCGGACTGCCGCTTGCTCTAGAATTTGCAGTTTTGGGCGTTGTATTCTGTATCACTATTATAGGGATTCCGTTTGGGTTACAGATGTTCAAGCTTGCAAAGCTGGCGCTTATGCCCTTTGGCTCGGAAATAAAGTAATGAAGTGGAGGTGTCAATGAAAATGAGAGGTAAATGCAGAGCAGCGCTTGCCGGTCTTCTGGCATGTGCTTTGGCGCTTACGGCTTATCCGCAGAAAGCGGAAGCCGCAGAAAATACCCAGACGATAAGTGCACAAATGCCTTTTCGGGAGCTTACCGCTGCGGAAATGGTGGCAGAGATGGGCAATGGCTGGAATCTGGGCAATACCATGGACGGACATACGGGATTTACGCCGTCTGAGACGCAATGGCAGGATGTGGAGACTACGCAGCAGCTTTTGAAGGAGCTGCATGATATGGGTTTTAATACGGTGCGTGTGCCTGTCACATGGGGAACCATGATAAATGACGCGGATGGGTATTCCATCGATGAAAAGTGGATGAGCCGCGTGCAGGATATAGTGGACTATGCTGTCAATATGAATATGTATGTTATTATTAACATTCACCATGACGGTGCGGAACAGACAGGATGGCTGCGCATTGGCGCGGAGGATTTGGCGCCGGTTAAGGAAAAGTTTGAGGCAGTGTGGCGGCATATTGCAGAGCGTTTTAAGGATTATGACGAGCATCTCATCTTTGAATCCATGAATGAAGTGACGGGTCCGGGAAGCGATATGGCAGGGGACACGGCGGTCATCAATGAGCTCAATCAGATATTTGTGGATACGGTGCGTGCCACCGGCTCCAACAATGCGCTGCGGTGGCTGTCCGTGCCCGGCAGATATACCAATATTGTCAATACGACGGAACCGAAATGGGGCTTTAAGCTGCCGGAGGATTCTGTCAAGGACAGACTTTTTGTGGCGGTGCATTATTATGACTGGCAGTTTGGACTGCTTGAGACGACTCAGACGACAGAGTTTGTAGACGCAAGGGTGGAAGCG
This sequence comes from uncultured Lachnospiraceae bacterium, assembly GCA_947177465.1. Lineage (GTDB taxonomy): Bacteria > Bacillota > Clostridia > Lachnospirales > Lachnospiraceae > Acetatifactor. Next base: position 4,293 of record CAMWUP010000011.1, on the reverse strand, counting down.
CTGATTCCGGAGTTTAGGAGGCTTGAGGATACCTTTACCTCCAAGGGGATTCCCGTTATTCTGGGAGAATACGGTGCAATTAACAAGGATAATACGGCGGCGCGTGTATACCATATGGAAATTGTGACACGTCTCTGCCAGCAGATAGGGATTGTTCCCTGCTACTGGGACCAGGGCTGGTACGATTTGAGCGCAACGCCTGATTTTAGCTTTACTTTGGTGGACAGGGAGACGTATGAGCAGGTTTATCCCGAAATTATCGCCGCTATGATGCGGGGGTTATTCCTTGCGGGTGCACAGGACCTGTCAGACATTAAAAGAGAGACGACGGTAACTCCGATTACCAGTCTGGGGACAATAGAAGGGACTTATCAGCTTCGTATGGGCGAAGTGATAAACATCAGCCTTGCCGATAAGGTGGATAAAGCTGCCTTTAATGATGTGGTACTGTGGAAAAGTGCGGACGAAACGGTAGCAACAGTCAATCCCGATGCAGGAAAGGTAGAGGAATGGGCGGCATTTATCCATGCGGCAGGCATCGGTAATACTGTGATTACAGCGTACAGCCAGAGCGGAAGGGCTGTTCTGGAAATTCCGGTGGAGGTGCGTGCGGGGATTAGCCAAAGACCCTGTACGGGCATTACAACAGAGCAGGAAAGCTATATACTGAAAACCGGAGAAGCCCTGTACCTGAATGCAGGAATGGCGCCGGCGGATACGGATGCGTACCTGACCTATCGTTCCTCTGATACAAGTGTGGTTACGGTATCAAAAATCGGAAAGATAGTGGCAGTTGGGACGGGCAGCGCGTATATCATTATTACTTCCAGTGACGGTTTGACAAAGGTAGTGCCTGTGACAGTAGAGGAAGCGGAGACTGTTGCGGAGATAGCGCTTGCATTGAATGTTTACTATAATGACAGTGTACATAACTATTTCAGTAATGAGAGCGGAAGCGCCCTCCGCATCAGCGAAGACGGACAGTATACGCTTTCCTTTGACTGTGGAAGCGACTTATCAGCAGCAGCGGGCGCAGCAGGCGTTACGGGACTCAATGACCTTACGGCAGTCTATATCAAGGACGACAGTGTGACAAAGGGCATTGCCAAGAAGTCGCCGTTAGTTTCCTGTGATATTATATACGATTCCATTGTGGTTGACGGCGTGGAATTTGCAGTGAATATGACGGAGCCGAAGTCTGCAATAAAGGCATCGGGTATTCTGGATACAAACGACCCGATAAATTCATGGGACGGCTCTGTCATCGAAGAGGTTTCTGTCAATAATCATGTGCTGAATTTTGAGGGAATTGACAATCCGCAGCATATAGAAGTGACATTCACCATAAGCAATCTGGTGTTTGAGGAGGGTGCAGAGGAAATCGCACCGGTGAAGATAACCTCTATGGAGGCGGACGGAAGCAGTGAGGTGGCTGTCAGCAGCGCTTCTCCGATGGAAATTACGGTTTCGGTAAGTCCGGCAGGTGCAGGCAGCGTTATGTTTGTTTCCTCTGATGCTTCTGTTGTTTCCGTGGGTAATTGCGGTATTCCGGCGGCAGACAAGGTGACGGCGCAGGTATTTGCCCATGGCGAAGGCGAAGCAACGGTGACGGCTTATACGGCGGAAGGCCTTACGGTGGATTTTAAGGTTACTGCCACGATTTCTCCGGACAGGGTATTTGCCAATGTGGAGAAGGAGGAAGAGCCTGCCGGAGAAGACAGCGTGGAAGCAGTAAAAGAGCAGAAGAACAGCGGTGTCTGGAGTACCATACTGCTTATCTTAGGCGCTGTGCTGTTGGGGGTTGTGGTATTCTTTATCACTCTTAAGATAGCAGGCGGCAGCAGTAAGCCAAAGAAGAAATAGCAATGTCATTCAGATACTTGTATATTCTATGAAGATAATAAAAATGGAATCATGAAGTTTACTGACTAAACTTCATGATTCCATGAATAAACTTATAGGCACTGCTTATAAATTCTGATTTCTCCAGTTCTGCAAATGGGAATTTAATTATCCCAATATGCAAGCAATTTTTCATCAATCAGCGCTATTTTTTCTTTTCCCTTTAAATCACTGTAAAACGCTAATTTTTCAACTTCCTCTTTATCTGTCCTATACTTGTTTATATCCTCCATGGATGCAATCGGTAAACTGATTCCATATAATCCTCCATATTCATAATGCCATTCCGGATTAAAATAGCCGGGCGCCATATGATAGTGCATCAATCCAATATATGAAAAATTCACATTTTTTAATCCCAATTCTTCATTACATTCGCGGTTTATACATTCGATCAGTGTTTCGCCGTTTTCTCTGCATCCTCCAAAAATTTCCCAATCCTGTCTGTACCTGTTCCAACCAAGTAAATAATCAGAGCCAACTTTTACAACTGCAAGGCAATGATTGATAGGTTCATACTCGGCATCCGCTTTTCCTTCTTCCACATGGATTATCTCCAATAGTTCATTTCCTCTCTCATCCTTTACTATCAATATAATGCCCTCCTCAAACTTCGATTTATCATTGTAATTATAACATATTTTTTTTGCGGAATTCGGCGGGGCTTTCGCCTACATACTTTTTGAATTTTTTGTGGAAATAATCTACATTGCGGTAGCCCACCCTTTCAGCAATTTCATATACTTTATAGTTATTTTGCAGCAGCAGGTCCTTGGAATGTTCAATCCGAATGTGGTCCACATAGGAGTTGAAGCTTTCCCCTACGGTTTTGTTGAAAATCTTACCAAGGTAGGCGCTGTTGTATCCAAAGAGCGGCGCAATTGTTTCCAGCTTTATGTTGTTTTGATAGTTGTGGTCAATGTAATAAAGGATATCGTCTAAAACGCTGTTGCGGGTAGGGCTGCCTGCCGCGCTCATAACCATCTCAAACTGTTCCGACAAAAATGCGATAATTTCGTACAGGTAATTCTTTTTGCCTATAAAATCAATCACCGTGGAATTGGGCAGAAAGGGAATGTTTAAGGTATTGTACAGCAGACTGATTTTTTCTTTAATCCGCAGGTATAAATCGGTGGTAAAGAGTTTGATTTCAGAGCTGCTTCCCTGTGAGTCATATAAATATTTTTCCAGGCGGGAAAGGGTTTCTGCGACGTTTTTCCGGTTAAAGGTCTGAAGATAGCCGGAAAGATAATCGGTAAATTCAGAGAGCTTTTCCGGATTGAGCGCCACGGTGGAACATGCAAGGTCAGGAAGCGCGCAATAACCCAGCGTATGCTGTCCCTGTTCACAGAAAAAGCGGCGTGAAATCAGCGTGCAGGCATCCGCATAGGATAGATGGATATCGTTTAAGGCGTGAACAGGTCTGCCATAGGCAAGAAACAGGGTGTCCATCGGACTTCCCTTTTGCGGCGGCGTAGCTCTGTCGTAATGGGAAAGAAAATCGTGAAACCGGTTGACGGCATAAGTACCCTTTAACAAAATAACATTTTTTCTGTCATCCTCGATATGGTTAAAGGTGTGGTCTGCGCGATTGCTTACCTTTAACAGCTCGGCAAAGCTGTAGGAAGGGCTTCCAAGCTCCCGACTGAAATTTTCATAAATTACAACTTGATAGATATCGGCATCCAATTCGAGGTCCGCAATATCGGCTTCGTTAAGACCGTCCGGCACGCCTTCCTTTCCTGTAATCAATTCATGCAGAATAACGTTTTTGGCTTTCTTCTTAAGAAGCTCAAGGTTGTCCGAGGAACGAACCTCACTGTCTAAGGAGAGTTTGATTTTGTGAACAGATGCAGAAAGCTCATCCTCCTCAATAGGCTTCGTCAGGTAAAATTCTACGCCATATCGCATGGCTTCCTGTGCATATTTGAAATCGGAGTAGCCGCTGGTGATAATAAAACGCCCCTTGAAATCCTGCTGACGCGCCATCTTTACCACTTCAAGCCCCTGCATTTTGGGCATACGAATATCCATAAGAACCAAATCCGGCTGCAGAGAAAGAATCAGGCGGAGTGCTTCCTCTCCATTGGAAGCCTCTCCACAAACGCAAAAGCCTGCAGCTTCCCAATCCATTATGCATTTTAAGCCGTCACGGATAAGCGACTCGTCATCTACAATCAGTACCTTGTACATAAATCCCCCATAATCAGTATAAGCGTTGATGCATTTAGATAAATTAAGTAATATCAACATTTACAGTATAAAAGAGTTTGAAAATATCGTCAAGGTGGGAAGGGGGAGTGTTTCGGCGGGAGATTTACGCTTTTTTCTTGCGTATATCCTTATCAGGAATTTTCCATAAAGACTATGAATGTAAAAAAGGAAGTACTC
>CAMWUP010000010.1 GCA_947177465.1 uncultured Lachnospiraceae bacterium | reverse complement strand
CCATCCCGGCTACGACATTTTTGATGGACGCCATGATTTTCCCCTGCACTCTGCCTGACAAATCGATAATATTCACGACGGCATCCTGCTTCAATACCGAAGTTTCCGCCTGCTTCGTCCTAACCTCTCTCTTTAGAGCAAAAAACACTGACAGGTACGTTATCAGTATCACAATGACAGGCATCATGATGATTATGAATTTCTTTCTCATTGCTGCTCTCCTTTATTATGGCAAGATTGTCAAAATGAATTTACCGCCTTACTGCGTTCTGATGTACTTTACTGTTCTGCTGCCATTAGAAAAGCCTGCTAAACTGCCCCTGCCTATTCCGCGATATTCATCAATACGGTATCCTTGAATTGCACCCCCTTTATCTTCTGCAACACGTTCCCCCATGCCGGAGATTTGAACAACTCCTCGCCTCCAAACTGAATTAATTTTTACAAGAGGAATATAGTAAGAGTCAACTGCAATTGTATGATTCTGTGCCGGCACGGTTCCTGAAGCTGTTGTGGGGGCTGTTACAAATGCATAGGCTGACGTACCTGAGTTATATCTGATATACTTACCGCCTTCGGTATATCCCGTTCCGTTCAATTTTACAGCAGCCAAAAAGTCACTTCTATAAGTTCCCGTAATTCCTGTTGCAGTTACTTTCCCTTCTTTATAATCAGCTTCCTTCGCCACAATGTAGGCTGTAACATAAAATTGAGACTCATAATTACAACTTAATACTGTGCTGCTTCTCAAGGGCGCTGATTGCACTGATAAAGATGTCCCCATTCGCTTGCATACTGCTTTCACTTCTACTGTATTGACTCCTCTAACGTCAATCTCAATATATCCTATACCTGTACTATTTGTATTTATTGTTTTGATTCCTACCACACCTGTATTTCCAGAAGTAACCGCTACGACTGCACAGTTTGCTACTGGTCTTCCATCATTTGCTTTTACCGTGACCTTAAACTTTAGTCTGTACAACGGCACACCCTGATTAATAATATTTTCACTCGTTTTTAACGGTGTTGTCGGAATGACTTGCTCTCCTTCCCTGACCACCGTGATGCTGGCAATATCCGCTGCTGAAGCATAAGTCACAATTTCATTTTCTTCATCATATGCCTGACTGAATAATTCTTCAAGTGCCTCTTCCTCTCGGCTTTTCGGCACTATAACCATGTTGTCACCCACAGCAATGATGACATTCTCTAAATCATCAGGCGCATTGTTTTGTGCCTCTATAAAAATACTGTCTGTCAGCAACATGCCAATAACAGCTAAAATTGCAATTCCTCTCTTCATACCCATGTCTCCTTTTCTCTGGTACCATCCGTTTTAAATATGTAGTATTCTGTAACCGGTTACATGGATATTGTAGCGCAATATTCTAAAGATAAACATAGCGTTTCCCGCAAAATGCAATTTCAGAATCACAATTTTCGTTTTCCCAAATCCCCCAACATATACAGCCTGCCATAAACATAACCGTCTGCGCGCAGAATGGCTCTCATGGCGCCTGCCGCGCCGGTTCCGTAGTCATAACGGGTACTCTGCTTTGTCTCATCCGCAAACTGCACATTCCCCTTCGAATCATAAAATCGCTGTGTGTAGATATATTTTGCAACCGCCCTTGCCTGATACAGAAAGGCGCCGTCACGCGTCACATCAAACATATCCATCAAAAATTCCACGCTTCCCGCATTACCATGACACTGGCAGCCAGACTGCGCCCACATGGAATCCGTTATGATTTTGGAAATTTTGCATAGAATCGGATATATTTCTGATTTCCACGTATACTGTCCTATGGAAAGAAGCGCCATCCCCATTCCGGCAAGCCCGTTACACCAGGATATATCTATTTTTTTCTTCTCACGGTAATAGCTGTTTACTTCCTCTTCCACCTTCTTTAGATATGCCGGAAGAGATACATTGACATAATCGCGATACTCAGCCTTATCCGTCACAACACACATCAGATGCATAAAATATAAAAGTCCGGCTTCACCATGCGCAATCCCAAGACCCCTTTCTGCTTTCGGAAAATTTCCCTGCTTGCCGTTCCTGCCTGCAAAATGGGCATATATGCTGTCCGCAGCCGCTTCTGCTTTATCTAAAAAAGCAGTATTCCCAGTTTCATTCCAGAATTTCAGATAGGTACAGCCATATCCGGCAAGTCCTGTCGCATAATCCTGTACCTCGGACTGCTCTGACAGGGAAAGAGCAAAGCGGACTGCTGCCTCTGTTTTTTCCTCATCCTTTCTCTGCCTGTAAAAATCATACAAAAACCACGCAATGCCATGATTGCCAAAGAGCAGCGAGTTGTCCTCCTGTATATGAAAGACAGCCTGCGCACTCAAATACTCGTCTACCAGTTTCAGAATTTCACGAGAAATATCTTCAAATCCCTCTACCTTTTCAAGCTCAAGCAATACTCCCGCAATACCGGCAACACCGTGCTGTATATTCAGGGCATTTGTGGCATGCCCAAAATCCGTGCTGTCCCACAGTCTTTTACTTCCGCCTTTTAGGTTTGTTTCTGCCTCCCTGTACAAGCCCTTCAAAAAGCTGCGGCATACCTCATCTGCATTGTCAAGCGATATGTTCCATCTCTTTGTAGCCGGAAAGGGAATCTCCCTGTCCAACATTGTAGAAAACACAGGCTTCTATGCAACATTGTCAAGTGATGAGTTTAATTTTGTGTACAAAAAAAGTAGAGACTTATTGAAATCTCTACCATCCTGTCTGTTATTTTCAATTACTTACAACAACTCATAGTAATGCATCCTCAAGCATTTTATCGAACATTTTCTCAAAATCGTCAAATTCCTCACCGAGTTCTCCCAACGGGTTATCCAGTTCACAATACCTCTTTGTGTTCAAATCATACACATACCAGCTTATACTTCCTTCACCTAAAAAAAGATATTGTTTTTGCCATTCGTTTTCATACCAGACTTTGTTACAGTCAATCAGCCCGTTTATGTGCTGATTGGGCGATTCTTTCAGCAGTGGTTCATCAACCCCATAAAGAATGAAGCCGTTATATTCGATGCCGTTCACGGTTCTCAAAATTTTGAGATATTCCTCCGGCAAGGCGATACCCAACTCATCCTTTACGGTTTTTACAAACATCTGCGCTTCATCCGCCGAAACGCCGCCGTTTATGTCCGCGCCGTACTTTGTTTCTTCCTGTCTGATTTCTTCTAAGCGTTCTTTCCACATTTTTAGTTTTCTCCTATTTTTACCGACTGATAATTTGTAAGTTCCTTTCCTTCTGTCACATTCACCATTAAACAGCGATGTCTAAAAATCATTCCCAACCGTTTTCATAGCATTCCTGCTCCCAGCTCTTCCATCAAGGTACTCCACAAACTTTCCGTATCTTCAATTGCCGTGGGATCAATCTTTGCAGTCTGCTGTCTGAGAACCTGCTCAACCTTTGCGCATTCCTCCTCATACTCATCGTCATCTGACGCAAATCCAGGGTGCGAAATGGTTTCCATAGCCTCCATAAAAAGTTTCATGATCTCCATAAACTTTGGAAAATCAGCGGCGCAGTAGTCAACCAAACTCTCCTGCTTCAAGTCCATGGTGCTGCGATAATCAGGGTTTCCAACATCTTCTGGATTCAGTTCAGCAATATGAACCGGACCGTCTTCCATCACGATAATGATGAGTCCACTGCCATCGCCCCAATCGTCTTCCGCCACTACCACAAAAGGACGCTGCGACTCTACCGTCCCAGTCCATAAAGCATCCGGAGCCAAAAAAGTGTAGCATCCCAATCTTGTTCCTTGTGTGGGCAAATGCTCCCTGATTATTTTTATTGTCATTTCCTTGAGTTCCATATAATCCCCCTCAAATCCCTGTTCTCTCTCTATGTCCGGCTCTGCTTCCTGCCTTATTTTGATTATAAATATGTATTTCTCTATAATACAATCTGTTTATTTGGATATGCCACTAAAGTTTCCAATCTACATAGCATCTTTGTTATACAATTTTTCACATAAAAGCCAGCTTGCGGATATTATAGAGATTGCCACAATGGTATTCAGTGCCATAATTAAATTTTCATCCAGCTGTCGATCCGTTTCTATCCACTCGGCATATTCTTTGCAAAAAGTTTTATACTTGGGCATGAAAAGTTTTTGAAACTCTTCCTCATCAAGCACCCAATATAGATGTTTTAGGTCATAATGGTTCCATCTGGGCTCCACCTTATCCATCAGGCAGCAACGCTTCGCCACAGCCTGCATATACAGCCGAAAAGTGTCCGTCATGCCTGCATCTTGCATCAAATATATTTGCATAATCTATCCTCCCTTATCATTCCTGTGTCAAAGCCTTTTTGAAATCTTCATACATGACGAATGCAGTCCGCAGAATATCTTCCAGATCTTCGTATGTTCCGAAAACAGGATTTTTTATATGGTAATTCACATCAATAAGCCGCCGCGAATAAACGCCCCACGGCGATCCGAGAAGCAATTCGCCGTTTTCTCTGACCACCCAAATCAAGTCCGCCATGCCGTACCGCAATATGATATGAAAACCGAAAACGAACGCGCCGATTTGTTCCTCTTTTATTTTGTAAAACTTTTCTTTTTTATTGAACTGTGCGGCATACCCTAAATCAAGAAGAATTTCCATCACCTCATCGCGCTCGACATATTCCAGCCGTTCATTCGACGGCGTTCTCTCGCTGCCGAACCGGGCAGACAATTCTTCATACCGTCTGATGAAGTCGATTTTTTCCAGAGCGTTTTTAATTTTAAAATGAATTTCCGCCATTTCTCCTCCATGTTCTTTGCCGTTCTTCGCTAAAATTTTCCAGTTCTCTATACATCATTAATAATTTGGACCTAATTCCCCATTAATTTCATGCGTACACACAACCTTGAGAAAATCATAAAAATCTGGGCATAATTCATTGTCCAGTATATAATCGCGGATTTCTTCTTTATCAGAACCATCCACCCCTTCTACAACCGTCATTTCCCACAGTTCTTCATGATAAAGCCGGACAACCTTTCCCGTTACCAAATCTAAATATATATGATATCCTTCTATTTCCGCAATTTTCAGGAATCCTGCTTCCAAAGCTGAAAAATCGTCGCTTATATAATCATCTTCTTTAGCCGCATTTTGCAAAAATTCTTCCACTGTATTTCCAGCAGGATTAAACCACTCCACTTCCATGCTTTCAGAATCATCTTCCTCATCATAAGAAGCGGAAATATCATCGCTATAATAAACACGCACAACGCACTTTTCAGGCATTTTATATGCCATTAAAAAATCTTTGTACGGCTTTGGAAACGCATATTTCAGTTTGTGTTCTATTTCCCCTATATCTTTTTCAGTAAATAAAGACTTTTGAAGCGGTTCTTGGAACATCTGCGGTTCTTTTTTTTGCAGTATATCCAAATACTCTGTTGCTTTTGACATAGATTTTCTCCTTCATAACTTCTTTTTGTATATATTAAAACTTTTGATTCAATTTGTAAATAACGCAAAGCTCAATAACTCAACTTTCCCACCAGTAAAACTGGCATAACTGCTTGAATTTTCAAGCAAAAACAACTCCATAAATGGTGCATTGACATTAAAACAGCACCAAATCTCTTCTATACGCTGGGAAGATTTTAAGAGCAGTGAATATACCATATTTCTGATTTCTCTCGGCAGCTTCTTTTCCTCCACCGCAAGCACCATCTGTTCCATCACCTTATCGACCACTGGACGGGCATCCCCGCCTTTGCTCTCGTCTCTGAAAAAACAAATACCGGTTCCCATGTAAAGATACAAAATACTCATTGCCAATCCGAATAAATCCTTTGACCAAATCGTCTGCTTTGGGTTTTTATCTGTATTATAAAATCCCTTTGCCGCATCCTTGCCGCTTGCATCTTCCGCTGCACAGCCGCCCATATTATCAAGGGCTCCCAGCCTGATACTAAAGTCTGGCATAATAATAATATTGTCCGGAGATAAGTTGTTATTTAAAATCCCTTCCTCATACAGTGCGTCCATAGCCGACAACAGACCTTTAATTACTTTTTCCTTTTCATCTAACGTATGATAAGACGCACTGTATTTTGTCAGACTCTTTCCTTCCACCGCGCTTCCCCCTATTCCAAACCTTTTATTGCGGGCTCAACTTTGTGACACAACAAAGAGCGAATAGAAGAACCCTTTCTGCTCCATCAACTCTGCATAGCAGCCTTTCTCACAGATGCTTCCGCTCTTCATAACAAGGATTTCGTCATAGCGCTTTAAAAGGCCCTCTTCTAAACGATGGGTTACCACAATGCGGGTAAATGACTCGATATCCAGAATAGCGCTTGTCACTTCGTATGCCGTTGCTGCATCCAGCGCGGCAGTCGCTTCGTCCACCAGCATAACGGGGGCGCCGCGCAGAAGCGCTCTGGCTATGGAGATTCTCTGCTTTTCTCCACCGGAAAGTCCGTTGCCGTTCTCCCCGCAGACATAATCTTCGCCCTTATCGGCAATCAGCGCCGCCAGACCAGACTGCCGGATAACGCTTTCCACCTGCGCATCGGGAAATTCCCGAAACATGGTGATATTGTTCCGTATGGTATCGTTAAAGATAAATACGCTCTGCTGCACCATCGTCATCAGTTCATACAATGAATTGGAATGAACCTGCTTTAGTTCCTTCCCGTCAAAGAGAATGGAACCTTCATACGCATCGGAGCTTCCCATCAGCAAGCTTAAAAGTGTGGACTTGCCGGAGCCTGACGCACCCACGATGGCATAGCTTTTTCCCGCCTCAAAATTCTGACTGACCGAATGTAACACTGGTTTATCCTCCTCATAGGCATAAGAAAGATTTTCCACCCTGATACCCTCTTCCAGCCCTGTAAGCCTCTCCCCGCCTTCGCTGCGCACATTTTCCTGCAGCAGGGCGGCGAGTTTATCTATCAGCTTTATGGCGGATTTTCTGTTACTCCAAAACTGTGGCAGCACAGTCAGTGGATAGGTAATATAATCCATAAGGTGTACAAAAGCAATTACAGTACCTGCTGTAATACCAAACATCGCTTTTCCTGAAAGAATGCTGCCTATAAAATACATGCCCAAAACCGCAAAAGCAGCGCCCCATGAGGATATCGCCTCTATGGTCCAATAGGTACGTTTTCTGTCCCGCCGCATATCCTCCAACAGCGTATTCTCTTTCCGAAAGCTTTCTATGGCTTCCTTTTCTGCCCGAAAGCTTTTGATAACGGGAAAGCCGGTCAGCCAGTCCTTTAAGCTGCTGATAAACTGCTCCCGCCTGTTCGATATGATACGGTCCTTTTCCGCCAGACGGTCACCGGTCTTTAACGACACAAGTAAAGGAAGCAATGTAAAAACAAAAGCAATGGCTGTCAGCAGAGGGCTGTATAGCAGCATCATCACCAGTGCTTCCACAAAAAGAGCCGCATAAGCATACAAGTAAAACTGCTGTTCCACATATTGATTTTCCACCTCCGCCGCATCACTCGTCAGCACGGAAAGATAACGTCCTGTGTTTTCCTTGGAAAAAGCGCTGATACTCTTTTTCGTCAGTTCTGAAAAAGCATATTCCTTATACCGGCACATGGCGCGCTCTATAAATCTTGGCTTCACTATCCTCTCTAATAGAAGTGCTGTCACAAAGACAAACAGGATTCCGACTGCATAGAAAAACACTTGTGAAAGTGTCCTGTTACTGTCACCGGTGATAACATCTATTACCATTTGGCACACCACCGCCATACCAACATTAATCCCAACCGTGATAGGCTGCAGCAGCATAGTACATATAAATGCCGCTTTGTTGCCACGGTAAAACTGTCTGGTAAACCGACGGCGGCTCTGTCTGATAAGCTTCTTTTCTGATTGATTCTTCATGCCATTATTCTCCCATGCTATCTTAATTCTGTGTAATTGCAAACAAAGAATAGAACAACCCTTTCTGTTCCATCAACTCTGAAAAGCTTCCCCGCTCGCAGATACTCCCGTTTTTCATGACAAGTATCTCATGGTATCTCCTAAGAAGTCCCTCCTCTAATCGGTGGGTCACCACAATACGGGTAAAAGCATCAATATCCAGAACAGCGCTTGCTATCTCATATGCCGTCACTGCATCCAGCGCAGCGGTCGCTTCATCCATCAGCATAACAGGAGCTCCGCGCAAAAGCGCTCTCGCTATGGAAATCCTCTGCTTTTCCCCGCCGGACAACCCGCTGCCATTTTCACCACAGACATAATCCTCTCCCTTGGCTGCAACCAGCTCCGCAAGTCCGGACTGTCTTACAACATTTTCTACTTGCTCATCAGAAAACTCCCTGAACATGGTAATATTGTTCCGTATGGTATCGTTAAAGATAAATACATTCTGCTGCACCATCGTCATCAGCTCATACAGGGAATCAGACTGCACCTGCCGCAGTTCCTTCCCGTCAAAAAGAATCTCTCCTTCATACGTGTCGGAGCTTCCCATCAGCAGATTTAGAAGTGTGGACTTGCCGGAACCGGACGCACCCACAATGGCGTAGCTCTTTCCTGCCTCAAAATTCTGACTGACAGACTGCAGTACCAGCTTTCCTTCCTCATAGGCATAGGAAAGACCTTCCACACAAATGCCTTCCTCCAGCCCTGTAAGCAGCTCTCCCCCTTCACTGCGTACATTTTCCTGTAACAAGACGGCAAGCTTATCAATCAATTTATATGCCGATTTCATTAACCCCCAGTACATGGGTAATTCTGTAATCGCCTTATTAAATTTAAAAGTAATATATACAAATGCCGTTATCATGCCTGGCGTAATCCCCATACCCTTCTGCGCAAGGAAGGCCCCCACCAGATACACGCCAAACTCTGCAGCAGTGGACGCCCCCAATGCCAGTATATTGATTGTGCTGGATGCTCTTCTGGCATCCCTGCCTGCCCTTTCTTGCAAGGCATTTGCCTCTTCAAAGCTCTTGATGGCTTCCTCTTCCGCTTTAAAGCTTTTGACAACGGAAAAACCGGACAGCCAGTCCTTAACTTCTCCGACAAATTGTTCGTTCCTGTCTGAAAGCCCCCGTGCTCTTTCCGCCAGACGGTTTCCGGTGGCAAAAGCCGCCAGCAGGGGCAGCATGGCGAATCCAACAGAAACGGCTGTCAGGAGGGGACTATAGCACAGCATTAGGATAAGTGCTGCAACAAGGCAGACTGCGCGTTCTATGATAGCAAACAGTGACACCAGATAGTATCCCTCCATTTCCACGACATCTTGTGACAGCATGGAAAGGTAACGCCCTGTATTTTCATGAGAAAAAGAGCTGATGCTCTTCTTCGTCAGCTCCGAAAATGCGTACTCCTTATACTGGCATATAGCACGATTCATAAACCGCGGATAAACGCTCCTGTTTAACAGATGTACCACCGCATAGACAGCCAAAAATCCTACAGCATACAGACATATCTGAAAAAGTGTCCTGCTGCTGTCGCCGGAAATGTAATCCACAAACATCTGGAACACCACTGCCGCAATCAGATTTATGTTTTCTATAGAAGCCTGCAGCAGCATAGTTCCTATAAATGCTGCCTTGTTCTTCCGATAAAACTGCCCGATGAACCGACGGCGCCTTTCCCTGATAAGTTTCTTTTCGGATTGCTTTTTCATGTTGAGGCTCCTTATATTGTTATAATTGAATGCAATTTATATATAAAACACTGTATAGAAAGGAATAGTTTCTTACAACTTACTTATTTTGCTTCATATTTACCATTGCAAAAACAAGACTCTGATTTATGCCAACAATCACACAAAGGCTTTCTTAATTCTCTTTTTTCCGCTTCTACTATCATCTTCATATGAAATCTCTCCTTTCGTATATCAAACAACAGAACCTCTCCATACAGCGTTTTTGGCAGATTAACTGCGGTTCTGTTCCATGACTTCAGGAAGATATTCCATATAGTCCTGAACCGTTTCTTTTAGGGTGGTACAACCTTTTTTACCCTGTAGACGCTCATGGGGACAGCCGCCAAGACATACTGGCAAATACTTGCACTGGCTACACACTTCGTCCTTCACAGGCTCATACAACATATACTGATACAAAAGCGCTTCATTCCCTAATGTGTTGCTTTTGATATTACCGACCGAAAGCGCTCTGTTTCCGATATCCATCCAGCATTTGTACATAAACCCTTCTGCGTCGATTACCATGGAGTTGCGGCATCCGCACTGCATACATTATGCCGCGGCTTAGGATATTTGGCAGGCAGGTGCTTCTTGTTATCCTTAAAAAATGCCTCCTCCAGCAGGGCAAATTCTCTGTTTTCAAAGCATACATCCTGTTGGTAACAGCCTCCGTCGTTTACCACCTTTCCGGGATATACCCTGACAAAATGTTCCATACCGTTTCTGCGTATTTCTTCCGCCACATCAGAAAGCGCCTGATAGTTACTTTTATCCACATTGACACGTAAATCGACCAGAATTTCCTTATCATAAGCCTTCAAAGCCAAAAGATTGTTCCAGATTACATCATAGGTTGGATGCCCGCCTGCCAATGGCCTGCGCTGATTGTGAGTCTCACGACTTCCATCCAAAGTGACCTGAATCTGACGAATCTCACACCTTAACAGTTCCTGAACCGTCTCCTGTGTCAACAAATAACCATTTGTCACAATATTCGCTTTGTATTCTACATGTTTCTCCTCACAGACAGCCAGTATCTTTTGTGTCAGGCTGCTAATGACCGGCAGCGCCATCAGAGGCTCCCCGCCATACCAACAGACTGTCATGATTCCCTCCGGCACAAGATTTTCTTTTACATAGGCAATTAACGCCTCCTGCGTTTCCTCATTCATGTAAGCCGGTTTCATGACATCCTTTTCGTAGCAGTACTGACATCTGAAATTGCAGTCCTGCGTCGGTGTAATTGTCAACCCCAGAGAGCGGCTGCCAAATCTGGCATAAAGAGAGTCGTACTGAATCATATCCTGCTCTGATACGCCGTCTGTAACGGCAAATCCGTTTTGCAGCAAAGCCTCTGCAAATGCCGGATTCTTTTCCTCAATCTCCTGTTCAGTCCAATCCTGTATCTGCTCCATATGAGCTTCATCCAGTTCCGCCATTGCCCCTGTCCGTGAATTATATACGATATTTTTTCCGTCCTTCTTCTGAAACAAAAAATTATAATATGACTTCTTCATTTGTATCCTCCCTGCAGAAGCGCTAGCTCATTACAGAGATATTTTATGGCAATGTTCTCCAAATGAACATGACGTTTTCGGGGAAATTATTTTACCGGAAACGTCATGGTTTTTCGTTTCATGCTCTTATATCCTAGCTCTATCGTAACAATTTTTATTACCAAGGAGGAACACTATTATGTTTTAAAATTTCAATTTTTTATTGCAACAATGCTTGTTGCTTCAACAATCGCAGCTATTTCTGGTAATATTTTTTTCAAGGAACCTCATTCTGGCAATTTTTTACCAAGTTGTAACTCTGAGAATTTTCTATTTTGCGACTTTCCCTTATACCCTGAAAAGAAACACCTCTAATACCATTTTCTCTTTCTTCCCGCCAGTTTTTCGTAATAAGACTTAAAATCATCCGATTTCTTCTCCAATAGCTCCGCAGTATAAAAGGCCTGTTTATAGTAATATAAACCGGCTTTTTTATTGCCAAGGCACTCAGCAACAGCCCCTCTATTGTTCACAAAAAACGGTAAAAGTTTTCTGGTGCCGCTCACTAAAGATAAACGAATCCCCTCTTCTGCATACTGTGATGCTTTTTCATACTTTGCTAAAACGCCATAGTAACTTGACAGCCTTGCTACAATTAAAATGATTGTTCTAAAATGAAATTCTGGTTTGACACGACTCTGAAGATAACCTGTCATCACTTTTTCCATAAGAAATGCTGCCTGCTCTATCAATTTCATATTCGTTAATATATCCGCCATTTGTATCATTACAGATACTTCAACTGTTGTAAAGGGACGCTTCCAAAAAGTTTCCGGCCACTTTTGAACATCTGTTTCTTCCGGCATATTTTCTATTGTGATTGCCAGTATATTCTTTAGCAAGGAAAACATCTCTTCCTTATCTATCCTGCCAAGTTCAAGTCCTATAATACACAGCATCTCTTCTATATACTGTCTATTGCATCCACAAGACAAATCAATGGTTTCTTTTAGTTCATTTACTGCTATTTCCGCTTGCTCAAATTCCCAGTTCATAATCAGCTTATCAACCTGCGCTTTTTTATCCAATACAGAAAAATCATCCGTTTCAATCTCACTATAATAATACTCTTCCTGCAGAGACAACTTTTTCGCCAACGCCTTATAAGTTCTTTGATTCGGCGCGCGTTTTCCGGTTTCAATCCTCGACAGCGTCTCCGGTGTACAGATATCCTCACTTAAAGTCTCCTGCGAATAGCCCTGCTGCTGTCTGGCGCGGCTGATGCGCTCGTCTAATAATTCTACCTCCTGCCATACGTCCATCATATACAGTTCATCATCCAGTCCTCGTTCTGTATGCCCCAAATCACGCATCAGTTCCTTCCATGCCTCAAGCTGTACCCGCTTCTTATGTACTGACTCAGCAAGACCGCTTGCCTCTGCCGCCTGCACATAATTCTCCAGCACCACTTCCATACTGGATGCATAACCGGTGGATATCATCATACCAAGCGCTTTCTCTCCTATGGTAAGGCACTCGTAATGCTTTTCCTGCTTCAGAAGAATCGGGAGATATCTTGCGGCAACCTTGGGATACAGCTTCACAAGCTCCTGTTCTTCACGGTAATGCGTTAAAGTATATGCCTCCAAAAACCGGAGCACACGGACCGACATCTCCTCGTCAGCCTGCTCTCCCTGCCAGATAAGCATGGCACTGATTTCCTGTACACTTAAGAGCAGATTCGAATCCAGTTTATCAGGAAATCCCGGCACAGTCTGCTGCACTGCCTGTTTTATTAGTAAGAGACTTTTTTCCCTGTCCCGCAAAAGCCTTTCCTGCACAACGCCCTGCATCAACAGATAAAACTGCTCCTGCAGAACCTGATTACAGCTTCTGTCCTTCGCTTCGTCCTCCTCCAGCAAAAAAGCTGCTTTTTCCCAATCCTGTTCTATCTGCGCAGAGGCAAGCCTTTGCTTCCAGTCAAAATAACAGTACTCTTCTTCCGTCAGCACGGTGGCAAATTTGTCCGGCGACAGCCCAAGCCGCTGCATAAGCGCCGTCAGCAGAAGGCGGTCAATTCTGCGCTCCCCGTTTAAATATCGGGAAAGGGCAGAGGTGGAGCACAACCCCCTGCATAAATCCGTCTGGCTTACATTGCCGGTTACTATCGCTTCGCTAAGCATTTGTCCCAATGTCATCTTCATATCCTATTCCTGCCCTTATTTTATTCTCATTACTTGACTAACAATAAAAAACCTGTTTTGCGAAACACCTATTAACATAAAATGAGGCTGCGCCGAAGTGCAGCCTCAATCCACTCTTCTTTGCGGTAAGTATACCGCCTTTATAAGCTACGTTCCCCTAACATGTAGTTATTTATTCTCGCAGGCAATGAACCGGCAGCCGTGCTTGCACGGATATTCGGCAAATGCTGCAAAAGCTTACATCATACCGCCCATACCGCCTCCTGCGGGCATTGCAGGTGTCTCTTCCTTGATGTTTGCCACAACGGACTCTGTTGTCAGAAGTGTGGAGGCAACGCTGGTTGCATTCTGCAGGGCGCTTCTCGTCACCTTTGCAGGGTCTAAGATGCCTTCCTTTACCATGTCAACATATGCTTCCTTCAGTGCGTCGAAGCCCATGCCGCTTTCCATTTCTTTTACCTTGTTTACAATCACGCTGCCTTCAAGACCTGCGTTTGCTGCGATATAGAACAGAGGAGCTTCCAATGCCTTCAGCACGATGCCTGCACCGGTCTTCTCGTCGCCTTCCATGGTATCGCGCAGCTTCTCCACTTCCTTGGAAGCGTGGATATAAGCGGAACCGCCGCCGCAGATAATTCCCTCTTCTACAGCCGCTCTGGTTGCAGCCAGCGCATCCTCCAGGCGAAGCTTTGCTTCCTTCATCTCGGTTTCAGTTGCAGCGCCCACGCGGATAACGGCAACACCGCCGGCAAGCTTTGCCAAGCGCTCCTGCAGCTTTTCTTTATCAAAATCAGAAGTGGTTTCTTCCACCTGATTCTTAATCTGTGCAATACGTGCCTGAATCGCATCCTTGTCGCCTTCGCCGTCCACAATCACGGTATTTTCCTTCTGCACCTTTACAGATTTCGCACGTCCCAGCTGTGCCATGGTGGTATCCTTCAGTTCCAGTCCCAGCTCAGAGCTGATTACCTGTCCGCCTGTCAGGATTGCAATGTCTTCCAGCATAGCCTTTCTTCTGTCGCCGTAGCCGGGAGCCTTTACTGCCACTACATTAAAGGTGCCGCGCAGCTTATTGACAATCAGGGTGGTAAGCGCTTCGCCCTCCACATCCTCTGCAATAATCAGAAGCTTTGCGCCGGACTGTACAATCTGCTCTAACAGCGGCAGAATCTCCTGAATGTTGGAAATCTTCTTGTCCGTAATCAGGATGTAGGGATTGTCAAGAGTTGCTTCCATCTTATCCATATCCGTTGCCATATATGCGGAAATATAACCTCTGTCGAACTGCATACCTTCTACCAGATCCAGCTCGGTCTGCATGGTCTTGCTCTCTTCGATGGTGATAACGCCGTCGTTGGATACCTTTTCCATAGCGTCTGCCACAAGCTGGCCTACCTCTTCATCCCCTGCAGAAATAGCGGCAACACGTGCGATATGCTCCTTGCCGTTTACCTTGGAGCTCATCTTTGCAATCGCCTCTACTGCGCAGTCGGTTGCCTTCTTCATACCCTTTCTCAAGATAATGGGATTAGCGCCTGCTTCCAGATTCTTCATACCTGCGTTAATCATCGCCTGTGCCAGCACGGTAGCGGTAGTCGTACCGTCTCCGGCTACATCGTTGGTCTTGGGTGCCACTTCCTTAACGAGCTGCGCGCCCATGTTTTCAAATGCATCCTCCAACTCAATTTCCTTTGCGATGGTAACGCCATCGTTTGCAATCAAGGGTGCGCCGAAGGATTTATCCAGAACTACATTTCTTCCCTTGGGTCCTAATGTTACTCTCACGGTGTTTGCAAGCTGGTCAACGCCTCTTCCTAATGCTGCACGGGCCTCTGCCCCATATTTAATTTCCTTTGCCATAATGATACGCCTCCAAATTTCTTATTTTTTTTACACTTAGCCTACTGAATCACTGCCAGAATATCGCTCTGCTTTACGATAATGTATTCCTCTTCTTCAATCTTAACGTCTGTTCCGGCATACTTGGAGTAAATAACCTGATCTCCTTCTTTAACCTCCATTTTGATTTCCTTGCCATCAACCATACCGCCGGGTCCTACTGCAACGACCTCTGCCTGCTGGGGTTTTTCTTTATTCTGCCCCGGAAGAACGATACCTGATTTGGTGGTTTCTTCTGCTACTAACTGTTTTAATACAACTCTGTCACCTAACGGTACTAACTTCATAATGATTGCCTCCTTAATCCTGGTCATTTTCAAATTATTAGCACTCAATGAAATCGAGTGCTAATCTCTGGAACTTATATTAAGTTTATATGCAGGGCTTTGCAACTGTATTCACAGGAGAATATTGTGCATTATCTCTTTATATCTCTTTTTTTCTCTCGTTTTCTCCCGTTTTCTTATTTTTCCCTGTCAGTGTTGATTTAATACTTATTTTATATTCTGTTTATTGCCATTTTCCATTTTGGGCATCCTGGGCTGCCTTTTTCGCTGCTCTCTTTGCTGCGCGCTTCTCACTTGCCCTGCTGCCTAATGTACCGAATCCCACATAAATTGCCGCGATTCCGGTAAACAGATAGCCCATGGCAAGATTGGAATAGAAAGTCTTCCACCAGTCATACCTGTCCATGTAAAGAGGTAAATCCCCCAGCACTTCAAAGAAGGAAAAATGCCCCGGCGCATTTTCCGACAGCGCCTTATATGCCTGAATTCCGCAGACGCACCACGTTGCCGGCAGAATCGTCACAAGCCCCAGCAGCACACTGATGACAACACCGAAGGTATCAATCTCACCTTTGTTCATTTTTTTGTAACCTGCCTGTGCCAACAGGAAAATAGCGATGGCAACCCAGCCGGAGACAAAACCAAGGCAGCCGATGAGAACCCAGATAGCCCCGCCAATCAGCGCGCCGATCACTGCACCAAGCAGCCCCTTTGCCTTGCTTATCTCTTTGATAACCGGCTGGTTTCCATTCTGCTGCTGATATGTAGTATAACCTGTGTTGTAGGTTGTATTATAGGTTGTGTTGTAAGTTGTATTATAGCCCGTGTTGGGATCGTAACCATTCTGTGGGTAGCCTGCAGCGTTAGCGCCGTTCTGTGCATAATTCGCATTGGGGTCATAGCCGTTCTGGGTGGAGCCTGTATTTCCACCCTGCCAATTATTCATGTTATTGTTGTCCACTTTCACTTTCTCCTCTCGCTATCATATTGAAAATAAAATTTAACACTTGATTTCCAGATAACCCAGAAGCTTGCTCATATCATACTCTTCCATAATGCCGAGATTCGGGTCATAGAACTTGCCGTCATAGCACACCAGATAATGGCAGAAGCGGCCCATTCTCTCCATCATAATGCAGCACTTGGGCAGCACGCAGTCCTCTCCCTCCGTATAGGTGATGATGTCCGTATGGTCTATGCCGTAATAGTTCAGCGCGGAAATCACACGTCCCATGGTACCCTGCCATTCCCTGCAGTCCATCACCCGAATTACATCCGCAATGGTCACGCCGGCCAGCATAGCCACACAGGTCTGTCCGCAAAGACCGTCCGCCTGCTGGATAATGATATCGATGCCGTCGATTTTCCGAATCGGATTGTCAAAGCTGTAAGGGCTATTCTGGTCCATTTTAATCAGACTGCC
>CAMWUP010000009.1 GCA_947177465.1 uncultured Lachnospiraceae bacterium | reverse complement strand
GATACAGACGGGTTCTCCGCCGGAAGGCTATGAATATGGGACCTTGTTTACACGTGAGGATTTGAATGAGGCGCTGCGCGCGGAAAATCCGTATGATGTGGTGTCAAGCTATGACGAAATCGGACATGGAACAGCGATGGCGAGCGTCGCGGCAGGAAGTGTGCTGGACGGTGGAAGAAGCTTTAGAGGAGCGGCGCCGGAAGCAGAAATTGTGGTGGTAAAGCTTAGACAGGCAAAACAGAATCTTAGGGACTATTATCTGATAGCGGAGGATGCGCCTGCTTATGCAGAGACGGATATTATGCTGGGAGTCAAGTTTGCGGAATCCTTTGCCAGTACGTTCAGAAGACCTGTCGTGATCTGTATCGGCATTGGTGCAAACTGTGGTAATCATACGATAGGCTCTTCGCTTGCACAATATTTAAATGAGATTTCCGCAATCCGCAGCAGGGGCGTCGTTATCTGTGCGGGCAATGAGGGAAATGCCGGACACCATTTCAGCGCTCCCGTGCCCCATGGCAGATTTGAGGACGGAGATGCCTATGTAGATGTGGAACTTCGGGTTGGAGAAGGAGAAAGAGGTTTTCTTTTGGAAACATGGGGCTGTGTGCCTGATGTACTCTATGCATCCGTGCGTACGCCGGGCGGTGAGATGATTCCCCGGTTTCGTCTTGGAATGGGGCAGAGTCTGACCTACAGCTTTATATATGAGCGGACTAAGGTTACAATTGACAGTGTTTTAGTGGAGCCGAGCTCCGGCAATGAACTGATTGTTTTCCGGTTTGACGCGCCTACTGCAGGCGTTTGGACTGTTCGGATTTTTGCTGCGCAGGATGGCGGAAACGGTGAATTCCATATGTGGCTTCCGATTACCCAGTTCTTGAGCAGCCAGACTTATTTTTTAAATCCCAGCCCTTATGTAACGATTACGGACCCGGGCATAGCCGAGAGGCCCATTACGACATCAACATATGATGATTTAAATAATAGCTTTTATGTCAATTCCGGACGCGGTTACCTGCGCAATGGTCTGGTGAAGCCTGATTTGGCGGCGCCCGGCGTCAACGTTTCCACGTCCTTGGGAAAACAGACCGGTTCCAGTATTGCCGCGGCAATGGCGGCGGGAGGAGTAGCGCAGTTTTTCCAGTGGGCGGTCATCCAGCAGAACAATCCGCTGGTGGAAAGCAATGAAATTAAGACTTATTTTATCAGAGGCGCGACCAGAAACCCCGATTTGGTATATCCCAACAAAGAATGGGGTTACGGCAGGCTGAACGTGGCGGGAACCTTCGAAGCGCTTGCGGGTGTCTGAGGGCTGTTTTTTGAGTTTGGTTTGAGATACTTCCAAAGGAAAAAGCTGCCGTATAGGAGATACAAATGATATTTATATTTATAGGAATTGCCGCAGCGGTTTTTGCGGCGGATTTGGTGATAAAAAGCAGAGTGGAAAAAAGCGGCGGTCTGCCCCGAAACGTGTGGAAGGGGCGGATTGTCCTGCAAAAATATCACAACAAGGGCGCCATGCTGAATTTCGGCGAAAA
This sequence comes from uncultured Lachnospiraceae bacterium, assembly GCA_947177465.1. Taxonomy (GTDB): domain Bacteria; phylum Bacillota; class Clostridia; order Lachnospirales; family Lachnospiraceae; genus Acetatifactor. The sequence continues at coordinate 15,484 of CAMWUP010000009.1, read as the reverse complement.
AAAGCAGGGGCTGGTGGCGGCGGCTTCCGTGCTGCTTACATTTCTGGTGCTGGCGGTATTTATTTTGAGCTTTGGACAGAGGGGCAATAACCTGCTTCGGACAGGTCTGGCGCTGCTTTTAGGCGGAGCCTTCAGCAATACATACGACAGGCTGAAGCGAAGATATGTGGTGGATTATATCAGTTTTCAGGTGAAATGGAAGCGGTTTGCAGATATTGTATTTAATTTGTCGGATTTTTGTATTATGGTGGGAGCGATGATAAGCTGCCTTGCGGCAAAATAAAGAACAACAGGAAAGAGAGGTACTGAAAATGTCGGAAAAACTGGAGCAGTTTCAAAAATATTTGAATCAGATGGAGCAGTACAGGCAGATTAGCGCGCAGATGGCATGGGACATGCAGACGCAGACGCCAAAAAAGGGATATGACTATAAAATAGATGCAATCACTTATTTTTCGGGGGAAGAATTCAGGATTGCCACGTCAGAAGAAACCGGCAGGCTGTATGAGAAAATGTCGGCTCCTGAAGAGTATGAAGCGTTGAGCGATGTGATGAAGCTGACGGTCAGGCGGGGAAAAAGGGATTATGACAGGAATAAAAGAGTGCCGTCGGACTTTTATGAGGAGATGGTGCGGGCGTCCAATGTATCCGAAAAGGTGTGGGAGGAAGCAAAGCAGAAGGCTGATTATGATTTATTCTGCCCCCATTTGCAGAAGATGATAGATTACCGACGCAAGTATATGGAATACATGGAACCGGACAAGGATATCTATGATGCGATGCTGGACATGTATGAGGAAGGAATGGACAGCGTTACCATCGACAGGCTGTTTGCCCAAATAAAGAAGGAACTGGTTCCGTTGTTTCAAAAAATCATGGAAAAGCCGGAGCCGGATGGCGGCTGTTTTGCAGGCGACTATGATATCAACAGTCAAAAGGAGCTGGAGGCGTATCTGCTTTCTTACATAGGCTTTGACAAGGAAGCCGGTGTGATGGGGGAGAGTGAGCATCCCTTTACTATGGCATTTGGGCCGGGAGATGTGAGAGTTACCAACCATTTCGACAGGCAGAACGCTATAAATGCCATGTTCAGTGCCATTCATGAGGGTGGTCATGCCATTTTTGAGCAGGGGATTCATCCGGACTATGTGAAAACGGCTGCCGTCAATATTGGAATGGGGATGCATGAGAGCCAGTCAAGGTTTTATGAAAATATACTGGGACGGAATATTAATTTCTGGAAGCCGGTTTATGACAAGGTGGGAGAGTATCTTCCACAGTTTCAGAATATTCCATTGGAGAAATTTTTCAGGGCAATCAACCATGTGCGTCCCAGCTTTATCCGCACAGCGGCGGACGAACTGACCTACTGCTTTCACATTATTCTGCGATATGAAATAGAAAAAGCGATTTTCCGCGACGGGGTAAATGCCAAGGAGCTTCCGGTACTTTGGAATGATAAGATGGAGGAGCTTTTGGGAATCAGGCCCCAAAATGATGCGGAAGGAATCCTGCAGGATATGCATTGGTCGGACGGTTCTTTTGGTTATTTTCCGACGTATCTTCTGGGCACCATCTATGACGGCATGTTTTTAGAGGCAATGGAAAAGGATTTGGGGAGCGTGGATACCCTGCTGGCAGAGGGCAGGATAGCCGAAATCACGGCATGGCTGCACGAGAAAATACACAGGCATGGCAGTATGCGCACGGCAGCGGAAACCTTAAGAGCAGTATGCGGGCAGGAGGTAACGGCAGAGCCGATTGTCCGATATTTTAAGAAGAAATATGCGGCAATTTATGGAATACGTGCATGAAAATCATATATGCGGAGGATTTTCTCTATACAAATGAAACTGAAAATGATATACTGAATATATATTTTTGACAGGATGGACAGCACAGGAGGACGGGTAATGAAGAAAAAAGCAGTGGTTTCGTTAGGACATGATGCACTGGGATATACGACTTTAGAGCAGTGGGATGCTGTTAAGGTGACGGCAAAGGCGCTGGCGGATTTGGTGGAGGAGGATTACCAGCTTACCATTACACACAGCAACGGACCGCAGGTAAGCATGATTCACAAGGCGATGACGGAGCTGCGCCGTGTCTATATTGATTATACGCCTGCCCCCATGTGTGTGTGCTCTGCCATGAGTCAGGGCTATGTGGGATATGATATACAGAACTCGCTTCGCGCAGAGCTTTTAAGCCGCGGCATCAGTAAGCCCGTCAGCACGATTCTGACACAAGTAACTGTAGACCCCTATGACGAAGCGTTTTACGAGCCGACTAAGAGAATCGGCAGATATATGTCAAGGGATGATGCAGACATAGAGATAAAAAAGGGCAACTATGTGACGGAGATATTGGGAAAGGGATACCGGCGTGTCATAGCTGCGCCGAAGCCCATCGACATTGTGGAGATAGAGACTATAAAGACACTGGCGGATGCAGATCAGGTGGTGATTGCCTGCGGCGGCGGCGGGATTCCCGTTATCGAGCAGCAAAATGCATTAAAGGGCGCATCAGCAGTCATTGAAAAGGACTGCATTGCGGGTAAGCTCGCCTCAGATTTGAAGGCGGACTGCCTGATTATCCTGACGTCTGTGGATTATGTCTATAAGGATTTTGACACGGAGGACAAGACCCCCATTACCCAAATGAGCATATCCGAGGCGAAGGCTTATATGGAGGAGGGACAGTTTGAGGCGGGAACCATGCTTCCGAAGATAGAAGCAGCCATAGCCTATCTGGAAAAGGTGCCCGCGGGCAGCGTGCTGATTACCTCTATGGAGCAGATAAAAGCAGCCATAAAGGGCAAGGCAGGCACTTTAATTACAGCGTAAGGAAGCGCCGCTCAGGATGTTTTTATGAGAAAGTATTCGAGACATTATCCGTGAGGAAGTGCAGGCATATTTTAATGGGGATAAGAGCATGGAAGAAGTGAGCGAAGTGATTCAGAATAGAGTGCAGTTGTACTTAAATGAGCAATTATAAAGAGGCTGTCGCATTGAGCGGCAGCCTCTTTGCTTACAGCAATGTTTGCAGGGTACCTTCCAGTACTTCAAAATAATTCTCAAAGGTCTTTTTGCAGCACTGGGGGTTTTCAATGACAATACCTTCAGTACGAAGTCCCGTCAGGGAAAAGCCCATGGCAAGTCTGTGGTCGTCATGGGTATGTATCAGGGCGGGAGCCGGTGAAGCGGGTTGTATCGTCAGACTGCTTTCACGCACGATGCAGGGAACCTTCAGAGCGGCCAGGTTTTCAGCGATAGCGCTGATGCGGTCGCTCTCCTGATGCCGGATATGTCCGATGCCGGTTATGGTGGTGGGACTGTCCGCGTAAGGCGCGATGGCGGCGAGGGTAATCGCCTGGTCTGAGCAGGCGGACATATCTGCGGTAATGCCGTGCAGCTTTCCGTCTTTCGGTCCTGACAGACAGAGTCCTGCAGGTGATTCCGTTATGGTGCATCCCATTTTTTCCAGAATCGATAAAAATTGCACATCGCCCTGCAGGGAATGGGGATAGACGCCATTTACCGTAACGGAAATGCCCAATATGGCAGCCATTGCATAGAAATAGGCGGCGGCTGATACGTCTGGCTCAATTCGATAGGAAAGCGCATGATAGCGCTGTCCGGCAGGGATAGTAAAGGAATGTTCCGACGTTTTGGAAAAATGTACGCCGAACTGCTCCATCATCTTGCCGGTCATGTTGATGTAGGACATACCATGGGAGCCTTTGACCTGAATATGGAAATCCTTGTCCGAAAGACCGGATGCGATTAAGAGCGCGCTTAAAAACTGGCTGCTGGCGTCTATGTCGATGCAGATGGAGTCTCTGCCGAAACCGTGTCCGGTCAGGGTAAAGGGAAAAAAGCCCTCCTTTTCGGAAAAAGAAATCTCACAGCCAAGCTCCTGCAATGCGGCGAGCAACGGCGCCATAGGTCTTTTTCTCATCTGCGCGGAGGCGTCCATGTGAAAAACGCCATGTGAAACGCCGAGACATGCTGTAAGGAAGCGTGCTGCTGTGCCGGCGCTGCCTACATATAGAGAGCTTTCCGAGCAGGGCAGCCTGCCGCCGAGGCCTTTCACGGTTATCCGGTTTTCCGCTTCAGAGGCAGTCGTCTCGAAGCCAAGCGTATTCAGGCAGCTTAAAAAATGGCGGGAATCGTCGGAAAAGAGCGCTCCTGTCAGAACGCTTTCCCCATCCGCCAGCATAGCGAGCAGCAAAGCGCGGTTGGTGATGCTTTTGGAACCGGGTACGGAAACGGTTATATTTTTGTGAGAAAGCTCCCTGCCGCTTAAGCAGGGAACCTTGTAGGTATCAGTGGTTATCATATAGATGAATCCTCCCTTGATGTTGTTTCCATTCTATCACAAGGGGCTTTTCGGGACAAGAGAAAGCAGACGCGGGATATATTGTTATATGCTGTTTCGCTTTGACAGAAGTATCTCCAGATTATCCTCGCATATAAGCTCCTTTTCTACAAAAGAAGTAAGCTCTTCGGCGGCTGCGTCGGTCTGCTCCCGAAGTCTGTTGTCCATGATTTCAATTATCTGCGGCAGGTAAACGGGAGAATTTTTATGCCGGACAAATCGTTTTAAAACATCAGTCAGCAGACCATAAGATATCTTTTGGGGGACAGTGCTTTCTATCAGGGTGGGGTATTCCTGCTTCAGATTGTCAGTAAGAAGCTTTACAATATCCCTGCTTAGTATGCAGTCATAATGTGCCCGCACCACATTTCCAAGCGTCTGTATCATGACTTCTCATGTATTTTCGTCAACTGTCTCAATGTCTTCATCATGCAGTACGTGCCGGAAGGCGGTAATCATAAATTCCCTGTCCCGAAGGCGGCAGTCGTCGCGTATTCTGACGATGGGCAGTAAAAACCCTTCCAGAGACAAAAGCCGTCTTTGTTCTGCTATCCACGCCACGCAGCATTCGTTTTTCCATGTGTCCACCAGACCAATGCCAACTAAGATTTCCAGCGGTTCATTGCAGCGGTTCAGATTTTCAAAGATTTCCTCCTGTGCCCTGCTGTCGTATTCTCCCGTGATGCTGCCCTGAACGGTATCGAGCAGCCAATCCGCGCTGACGTTCAGCACTCTGCACAAATCCGAGAAGAGAAGAATATCGGGCATGCTCTGGTTCCGTTCCCAGCGTGAGACTGCCTGCGGCGTCACGCCGATGCGAAGCGCAAGCTCCTCCTGCGTCAGACCGGTGTTCTGGCGGCTTCGTAAAATTTTTTCTCCGAAATCTGTCAGATTCATAAATATACCTCCTGTTTGCTTATGTTGATAAAAGCTTTGATAAGTCATCGGACATTGTCTCGTGTGATAAATTCATTATATTGGCAAAGCAAGAGGCTGTAAAACAACCGTTTATTGACCTTTTTCTCAATCAGTGGATGTTTTCCCTGATGCGAATGTCTATGGCGACGTAGTGATGTTCCTTTTCCGGCATTTCTCCGGCGGTCAGGCAGGCAAACAAAATATCCAGAGGCTTTGTGCCTTGAATCCTGGGCTGCTGGCAGATGGTTGCTGCAATCACGCCCTCCTCGACCAATGCTTTGGTGGAAGGCACTTTGTCAAAGGCGATAATTCGGATTTTGTCTTTTAATCCCATGGAAAGGACGGCTCGGCAGCCGCCATAGACGCCGCCTGCTGCAAAAAACAGGGCGTTGATATCGGGGTGCGCGGACAAAAGAGAAGTGGTTTGTTCGTAGCTTTCAATCTCGTCGTCATGGTTTTCCACAGTTCCCACAATCTGTATATTGGGATAATGCTCCCGCACGGCCTTCTCAAAGCCGGCAATCCGTTCCGTGTGGCAGAGAATATCAGAGGAGCCGCTGACAATTCCCAGTCTGACGTCTCCGCTGGTCATAAGGTGCATAAGACCTGCCGCCGTCTCGCCGGAGTGGGTGTAGTGGCTTCCCACGTAGGCAATCCGCTTGGAGCCCTCGATATCCGTGTTGAGGGTGACGACGGGAATCCCTGCCTCAAAAAGTGCGTTGATTCGTTCCTTGATGGAAGGGTGATTGCAGGGCGCTATGGCGATGCCGTTTATTTCTTCTGCTGCCAGCTCGTCGATGGCGGCAAGCTGTTCTTCTATATTAAAATGAACCTGTTTTATCACAACACTGCAGTTGTAGGCGGCAAGCTCTTCTGCTTTTGCCCTGACGCCTTTTAAAACGTCATCAAAAAAAGGATTGTCTGCGGAAAAGAGAATGACACCCAGCTTCAGCCGTTTTTTCTGTGCGGCAAGCACGATGCCCGCCCGATTGGGTCTGTAATCCAGCGCCTTTGCAATTTCCAGTATTTTTTCGGCGGTCGCATCGTTGACAGAGCCGCGGTTATTCAGCACCCTGTCTACGGTGCCGCGGGATACGCCTGCCAGCTCTGCGATTTCTTTGATGGTAGCCATAAAAGCCTCCTCATCTGCACGGTATTTGTACATTTTACAGGAAACGCTTGTATCAGCGCTGCCCTGATACTTACCATAGCATAACGCAAAGGTGAAGTCAATTTACGGGGCGTGTAAAACCGTGCCTGTGCACAAAAATTGTGAAAATGCCGAAAACATAAGCCGGAAATCGCATAATAAAACGGTATTTTTGTGAAAAACAGCGAAAAATATTTCACCTCTTGATTTTGCCAAAGGGACATATTATCATGATAGTAACGTGCTCGTGCACGCACAGTAATATTGCAATTCTGGCGGTCATAAAGAACGTGCAGGCAAGGAGGTATATATGCTGTATATAGGAGTAGATTTGGGAACTTCGGCGGTCAAGCTGCTGCTTATGGATGAAAAGGGAAATATCAGGAACATCGTGTCCAGAGAGTATCCGCTTTTCTTTCCTCAGCCAGGCTGGTCTGAGCAGAATCCCGAGGACTGGTTTGCAGAGACAATGACAGGCTTAAAGGAGCTTATCAAGGATGCAGACAAAAGTCAGGTGGCCGGAATCAGCTTTGGCGGACAGATGCACGGGCTTGTGATTTTAGATGAGGCGGACAAGGTGATACGCCCCGCTATTTTGTGGAACGACGGACGTACTTATGAAGAGTGCGATTATTTAAATAATGTGATTGGCAAAGAAAAGCTTTCCGAATATACAGCGAATATTTCGTTTACGGGCTTTACCGCGCCGAAGCTTTTGTGGGTAAAAAACAAGGAACCGGAAAATTTTGCGCGGATTGCAAAGATTATGCTGCCGAAGGATTACATTGCTTACATGCTGACGGGTGTGCACTGTACGGATGTGTCGGATGCCTCCGGTATGCTCTTGTTTGACGTAAAGAACCGCTGCTGGTCGAAGGAAATGTGCGACATCTGCGGCGTTGCACCCGAAATGCTTGCCAAAGTGTATGAGAGCTATGAGTGCGTGGGCTGCTTAAAGCCTGAAATCGCAGAGGAGCTTGGTGTTCCCGCTTCAGTAAAGGTGGCTGCGGGGGCGGGGGATAACGCTGCTGCCGCTGTGGGAACCGGCACGGTAGGAGACGGGCGCTGCAATATTTCGCTGGGAACCAGCGGCACCATTTTTATCTCTTCCCGAAATTTTGGCGTAGATAAATACAATGCCTTACATTCCTTTGCCCATGCGGACGGCACCTATCACTTGATGGGCTGCATGCTCAGTGCGGCGTCCTGCAATAAATGGTGGATGGACGATATCATCAGCACAAAGGATTATGGAAAAGAGCAGGAAGGAATCTGTGCGCTGGGAGAGAACCATGTGTATTTCCTGCCCTATCTGATGGGAGAGCGTTCCCCTCACAATAACCCCAACGCGAGAGGTACTTTCGTGGGTATGACCATGGACACCGGCAGGACGGAGATGACGCAGGCTGTTTTAGAGGGCGTTGCCTTTGCCCTCAGGGATTCGCTGGAGGTGGCCAGAAGCCTCGGCATCCATATCGAGCGCACCAAAATCTGCGGCGGCGGTGCGAAGAGCCCTCTGTGGCGCAGGATTATTGCCAATGTCATGAACATGAAGGTAGATATTTTGGAGAGCGAGGAAGGACCTGCCATGGGCGGCGCCATGCTGGCGGCGGTGGCGTGCGGCGAGTATGCAAGCGTGGAGGAGATTGCCGAAAAGCTTGTCCGCGTAGTGGATACGGTGGAGCCGGAGCCGGAGATTGCCGCAAAGTATGAGGCGCGCTATGCACAGTTTAAAGAAATTTATCCGGCATTAAAGCCGGTATTTGAAATCATAAAATAGGACCGCTCTGCGGGGAAAGGAAGCAAATGGAGATTAAAAAGGTTACGGATGCCGTGTTTTCAAAATACGGAAGGGTGATTGACAATGTGGATTTTTCCACGCTTGTGGAAAAGATGGCGGAGACCCCGCTGCCGGACGGGGTGGTATATGAGCCGTCCGTGGCGCTTTTGGAAGCATTGCCTGTAAAAGAAGAGATTTCGGTTAAGACTTACGGGGAGATGCCCGTGCAGATAGGTTACTGTAACGGACACAATACAATGTTAAATGCGCTGGAATATCACAGAGACAGCGAAATCAACGTGGCGGCGACGGACGCCGTGCTGATGTTGGGACTGCTTACGGATGTAGAGGACGATTTTACCTACGATACCGCGAAGGTGGAGGCATTTCTGGTTCCTGCAGGCACAGCGGTAGAAATCTATGCGACCACGCTGCACTATGCGCCCTGTGATTTGGAGGGTAAGGGCTTTCGGGTGGCGGTAGTGCTTCCCAAGGGCACCAATTATCCGCTGCAGAGTGCGCATACAAAGGTGGAAGGCGGCAAGGCGCCGAACGAGGACGCGCTGCTTACCGCAGTCAATAAGTGGCTGATTGGACATTGCGAGGGCGGTATTGACGAAGGTACATTTTTGGGTCTGAAGGGCAAAAATTTGTGCCTGACAGAAGATTAGGCAGCTATGTGATAAAATAAGAGTCATATTTACCATAAATAAGGAGGATACAGATATGTTTAACAATTTACCGCAGGTTAAGGTGGGCGTTGTGGCAGTCAGCCGCGACTGTTTTCCTGAATCTTTATCTGTAAACAGAAGAAAAGCCTTGATGGAGGCTTATACAAAGAAGTATGGCACAGAGAGCGTATATGAGTGTCCGGTCTGCATCGTGGAGAGCGAAATCCATATGGTACAGGCGCTCGAGGATATCAAGGCTGCAGGCTGCAATGCACTTTGCGTTTATTTGGGCAATTTCGGCCCCGAAATCAGCGAGACGCTGCTGGCAAAGCATTTTGACGGACCAGCTATGTTTATTGCGGCAGCCGAGGAAACCCAGAATGATTTGGTGGGCGGACGCGGTGATGCGTACTGCGGTATGTTGAATGCAAGCTACAACTTAAAGCTGCGCAATGTAAAGGCGTATATTCCTGAGTATCCGGTTGGTAACGCAGAGGAATGTGCAGACATGCTTCATGAGTTTTTACCGGTTGCACGCGCGATTGTGGGACTTTCTGATTTGAAGATTATCAGCTTTGGTCCCAGACCCCTTAATTTCCTTGCATGTAACGCACCGATTAAGCAGTTGTACAATCTGGGCGTTGAGATTGAAGAAAATTCCGAGCTGGATTTGTTTGAAGCGTTCAATAAGCATGCCGGCGATTCCCGCATCCCCGACAAGGTAAAGGAGATGGAGGAAGAGCTTGGCGCAGGCAACTTAAAACCGGAGGTTCTGCCGAAGCTGGCACAGTATGAGCTGACCCTATTAGACTGGGTGGAGGCACATAAGGGCTACAGAAAATATGTGGCGATTGCCGGAAAGTGTTGGCCTGCATTCCAGACCCAGTTTGGCTTTGTACCCTGCTATGTCAACAGCCGTCTGACCGGTATGGGTATACCCGTATCCTGCGAGGTTGATATTTACGGCTGTCTGAGCGAGTTTATCGGCGCATGTGTCAGCGAGGACGTTGTGACTCTGCTTGACATCAATAACTCAGTGCCGAACGATATGTATGAAGAGTCCATTAAAGATAAGTTCCCGTATACACATAAGGATACTTTTATGGGCTTCCACTGCGGCAATACCTGCTCCAAGAAGCTTGCCTTCTGCAATATGAAATACCAGATGATTATGGCAAGAACCCTGCCTGAGGAAGTAACGCAGGGCACGCTGGAGGGCGATATTGCACCTGGCGATATTACCTTCTACCGCCTGCAGAGCACAGCGGACTGCAAGCTGCGCGCCTACATTGCACAGGGAGAAGTGCTTCCTGTTGCAACCAAGTCCTTCGGCAGCATCGGTGTATTTGCAATCCCCGAGATGGGCAGATTCTACCGTCATGTGCTGATTGAAAAGAATTATCCACACCACGGCGCGGTAGCTTTCGGACATTACGGCAAGGCTTTATATGAAGTGTTTAAATACATCGGCGTGCCGGTAGAGGATTTGAACTTTAACCAGCCAAAGGGAATGATGTATCCCACAGAAAATCCCTTTGCGTAAACTGGTATCACAATTTTGATATCATATTCCAGTGTATGATATAAATAGGTGTTTTGGGAAATGGGCGGTCTGGATGCGGACCGCCTGTTTTCATACAGGAGAACCAGCATGGAGAACAGAATTGTTTATGTAAGTAAACAGGAGGCAGATGCGGTAAAAACAGAGACAATGCAGAAAGAAAAGGTCGGCGGCAGGCCGAGGTGCTTCATGGTGTATCTGGAGGGAAAAGCACTTTGATTCCACCTATATGGAAAAATTGAAGAAGCGCGGCGATAAACAGCAAAAGTCCGGCGATTATGGTGTGCTTTTTCTTCTTTATATTGATTTGCCGAATCACAAAGTCCTTGACAATATTTTCCTGTCCGACGTTCCTAAAGGTTTCGCTCTGGCTGTGCCACTCCTCGTTAAAAGCAACGGGAGAGGCGATAACCTGACCTTCAAAGTGGACGGGCGCTCCCGTTCCATAGTCAAAAGACGCTAAAGCTGCAAGAGTCTCTTTGTCTGCAGTCATAATTCTGATATAGAGTCCGTCGCCTATCGGAACGGTATAAAAACTGTACCAGATAACGCCGTTAGGAGACCATGTTGTGGACTCACCGTGGCAAATGTTATTTGAAAGAAGATGAATCGCGTAGGAACTGATATCGCCTGACACAAACTGTCCCTTCTTGCAGCCAGAAAGGTTTAAATCCTCAAAGCGGACAGCGTGCGACTCCCTGTACAGTGTAAGCAGACCATAGTAAAGAAAGCCGCAGCCGAGTGCAAGCAGCAGGAAGCAAAAAATCAATTCTTTGGTAAGCAGGATTTTGATACGCAAGGCGGCGCTCCTTTTTGGGATAAGTTTGTCTGATTGCAGTATACAATGAAATGGGGAAGGTGTCCAGTTCGGAAAAAGCATTTGATGCCGGCTTTACGGTACGCCGGAAGAATGTGGGCTTCTGCGTCCTAATGGCAAAGGAAACGGTGCCCTTATACGAAAAAACGCAAGTTGACAATTGTCTGAGATTCATTGTAGAATAACGTCATGGGATTAGGAAAGAGGATGAAAAAGGGATTCTTATTGTATTGCGTCAAGTTCGCATGTAAAGAATCGGTCTTTTGTATTGACAGAATTATTGTACATTAGACCGATTTTTTTGTAGTATATTTGAGCCGACATACTTTGAATTGCAAGAGTAAGAGAGGAAACATGGATAACAAGGAATATAAAACAAAAGAACTAATCAAGCGATTCCTGCCGTATTATGGCAGGCATAAGGGCGTCATGGTGACAGATTTGTTCTGCGCCTCCCTGACGACGCTCTGCGAGCTGGTGCTGCCCATGATAATCCGGCAGATTACCAATATGGGAATGTACAACCTTGCCGGCCTGACAGTAGGCTTTGTGGGAAAAATGGCGCTGCTTTATCTGGTGCTGCGTCTGATTGACTGTATGGCAAATTACTATATGGCGGACATGGGGCATGTGATGGGAGCAAAGATAGAGACAGATATGCGGAGGGACGCTTACGGACATCTGCAGCACTTGTCCAACACCTACTATAACAATACAAAAGTCGGACAGATTATGGGGCGGATTACCAACGACTTGTTTGACGTCACGGAGTTCGCGCACCATTGTCCTGAGGAGTTTTTTATTGCGGGGATTAAATCCGTGGCGGCGTTTATTGTGTTAGCGACGGTCAACCTGCCGCTTACCCTTCTTGTGTTTCTGATTGTGCCTGTGATGGCGTTTACCTGTATCAGGCTGAACAGGCGCAACCGCAAGGCGTTTGCAAAGCAGCGAGTCCAGATTGGCGAGCTGAATGCTGCCATCGAGGACAGCCTTTTGGGGCAGAAGGTAGTCAAGGCGTTTACCAATGAGGATATGGAAGTAGAAAAATTTGAGGTGGGAAATCAGAAATTCCTTGCTATCAAAAAGGAAACTTACCGCTATATGGCGACCTTCCAGACGGCGACCAGGGCGTTCGACGGTCTGATGTATCTGGTGGTGATTTTAGCTGGCGGTATTTTTCTGATAAAGCAGCAGATTACGGCGGGTGATTTGGTGGCGTACACCATGTATGTGTCTACTTTGATTGCTACCATCCGCAGGATTATCGAGTTTGCGGAGCAGTTTCAGCGCGGACTTACGGGCATTGAGCGGTTTTTGCAGATTATGGATGCGGACATTGAAATTTTTGACGAGCCGGATGCGGTGGATATGCCAAAGCCCAAGGGAGAAATCCTTTTTGAAGAGGTGGCGTTTGAATATCCCGACGACCATAACCGTGTATTCAAAAATCTGAATCTCTGTGTGAAAGAGGGGGAGAAGCTTGCTATTGTGGGACCCTCCGGCGGCGGCAAGACCACGCTCTGCAATCTGATTCCGCGGTTTTATGATGTGACGAACGGCACAATCCGCATTGACGGTACGGATATCCGCCGTTTCACCTTAAAGAGTCTGCGGCGCAGCATTGGTATTGTCCAGCAGGATGTGTATCTGTTTTCCGGTACGGTGATGGAAAATATTCTGTACGGCGCGCCGGATGCCTCAAAGGAACAGGTTATCGAGGCGGCGAAAAAAGCGGGCGCCCATGCGTTTATTATGGAATTGAAGGACGGGTATGATACCTATGTGGGAGAGCGCGGCGTCAAGCTGTCCGGCGGACAGAAGCAGCGTATCAGCATTGCGAGGGTATTCCTCAAAAATCCGCCCATTATGATACTGGACGAGGCAACCTCCGCACTGGACAATGAGAGCGAATTTGCAGTGGCAAAATCCCTGCGGGAGCTTTCTGAGGGCAGAACCTCCATCACCATCGCCCACAGACTTTCCAGCATCAAAAATTCTGACAGGATTCTGGTGCTGACGGAGGAAGGCATTGTGGAGGAGGGAACCCATGACGAATTGATGGCGCTTCAGGGATTGTATTATGAGTTTTACACCATGGCGGATAAGATAAAATAGTAGAGGAGAAGTACAATGGCATTTACCCACCTGCATGTCCACACGGAGTATTCCCTGTTAGACGGCTCCAACAAAATAAAGGAATATGTTAAAAGAGTAAAGGAACTGGGGATGGACAGCGCCGCCATCACGGACCACGGCGTTATGTACGGGGTTATTGACTTTTACAGAGCGGCAAAGGAGGCGGGCATCAAGCCGGTTTTGGGCTGTGAGGTTTACGTTGCACCCAATTCCCGCTTCGACAAGGAGCTGACGGGTGGTGAGGACAGGTACTATCATTTGGTGCTGCTTGCTGAAAACAATACCGGCTATGCCAATCTGATGAAGCTGGTGAGTCGGGGCTTTACAGAAGGGTACTACTATAAACCCCGTGTGGATATGGAGATATTGAATCAGTTCCACGAGGGGATTATTGCGCTTTCTGCCTGTCTTGCCGGAGAGGTGCAGCGCTACATTGTAAAGGGGCTTATCGATGAGGCGGAAAAGGCGGCGTTACGTTACAGGGAATGCTTCGGCGCGGACAATTATTTTCTGGAGATGCAGGACCACGGGATTGCGGAGCAGCGGATTGTCAACACAGAACTGATGAAGCTTAGTAAAAAGCTGGATATCCCGCTTGTGGTAACGAATGATGTGCATTACACCTACAAGGAGGATGTGGATTCCCACGATATCCTGCTTTGCCTGCAGACGGGCAAGAAGCTGGCGGATGAAGACCGTATGCGCTATGAGGGCGGACAGTACTATGTCAAGAGTGAAGAGGAGATGAAAGGGCTGTTTCCTTATGCGTGGGAAGCGGTGGAAAATACCCAGCGGATTGCAGACAGGTGCAATGTGGAAATCGAGTTTGGCGTGACGAAGCTGCCAAAGTACGATGTGCCAAAAGGGTATGATTCATGGAGCTATTTAAATAAGCTTTGTCGTGACGGGCTTGCAGAGCGGTACGGAGACGAAAATGCGCCTGCAGGAGACACGGGGCAGACGCTTGCGGAGCGCCTTGCCTATGAGCTTGACGTTATCCGCACCATGGGCTATGTAGATTACTTTCTCATTGTGTGGGATTTTATCAATTATGCAAGAGAAAATGGGATTCCGGTAGGTCCCGGGCGCGGCTCGGCGGCGGGCAGTATTGTGGCATACTGTTTAAAAATAACCAATATTGACCCCATTCGCTATAGTCTGCTGTTTGAGCGTTTCTTAAATCCGGAGCGTGTTTCCATGCCCGATATTGACGTGGACTTCTGCTACGAGAGGCGGCAGGAGGTTATCGACTATGTAGGGCGCAAATACGGTGCGGACAAGGTGGTGCAGATAGTGACCTTCGGTACTATGGCGGCGAAGGGCGTTATCAGGGATGTAGGGCGCGTGATGGATTTGCCTTACGCTTTTGTGGACTCCATTGCGAAAATGGTGCCATTTGAGTTAAATATCACGATAGACCGCGCACTGGAAATCAATCCGGAATTCCGCAGTCTGTACAACAGCGACGAGCAGGTGCATTATCTGATAGATATGTGCAAAAGGCTGGAGGGTCTGCCGAGGCATACTTCCATGCACGCGGCGGGCGTGGTTATCTGCCAGAAGTCGGCGGATGAATTTGTGCCGCTCTCCAGAGGGGCGGACGGCTCCATCACGACACAGTTTACCATGACGACGTTAGAGGAGCTGGGTCTGTTAAAAATGGACTTTCTGGGGCTGCGCACACTCACCGTCATCAAGGATGCGGTGGATATGATTGAAAAGGATACGGGAAAGCAAATTGACATAGACCATATCGATTTTGACGACAAAGCGGTGTTAGACTCCATCGGAACGGGCAGAACGGACGGCGTGTTCCAGCTGGAAAGTTCGGGTATGAAAAGCTTTATGAAGGAGCTTCGCCCGCAGAATTTGGAGGATGTGATTGCAGGTATCTCCCTGTACCGCCCCGGTCCCATGGATTTTATCCCCAAATACATCAAGGGAAAAAACAGCGAGGGGGAGGTCACTTATGCCTGCCCGCAGCTAGAGCCGATTCTGGCGCCCACCTACGGCTGTATCGTCTATCAGGAGCAGGTTATGCAGATTGTGCGGGATTTGGGCGGCTATACGC
>CAMWUP010000008.1 GCA_947177465.1 uncultured Lachnospiraceae bacterium | reverse complement strand
CTCTTAATCAGGGTGTCCAGGGTTCGAGCCCCTGGCGGCGCACGGAAGTACCGATTTTCGAGGCAATCTCGGGGGTTGGTGCTTTTTTTTGCCGTTTTGCTAATAACCGCGGGTAAAGAAAATATCATCAAGGCGGTAAATGTCAGCACCGAGCATTTTATATTCCGCAGCCATCCGGCAAAATATGTAGAAGCAGCATGGAAAGAAGCAAACAAAAAAATATGTATGACAAAATAGATGTCCCTCAAAGCAGCTGCAGCAAAATGTGTTACAAAAAGGTTTACAAACAAGGAAGGGCATGGTATATTACAGATAGCAAAAGAAATAATATGAGCACTTGCTCACAAAAAGAAAGCCCCGGAATGGCCGTTCCGGGGTTTTCACTTTGGGCTGGGCTGTGTTTACTCATCTCCATCCAGCCACTTGCATATGTAGTAAGCTACCACACTTGCCAGCACGGAGACAATAAAAGAAATAATATCAAACACTTGCTCACCTCCTCCCTGCTGGAGGCAACACAGCAGTTATATTATAACCGCTCCGCGCGCCACAGGCAACCCTGAAACAAGAGCAAAAAAATACAGCCTTAAGGCTGCAGCATGTTACACACTATAACTCTTAATCAAGGTGTTGAGGGCGAAGTCTGCGGCGTACTTAAGAGGACTGTTTTTGAGGATTTAAAAGCCCTAAGAACGGTTCTTTTTGTGTGTTTTGGAAGGGTGGTGAGTAATGTGCCTGAAGAGACTGGAAAAAATAACACGAAAATAAAAAGGATCATATACACCGGAGTACGTTATCCTTTTTGTGCATCTTTCTGTAAGGCGTCCAAGGCCTGCTTCTTTGAGAGGTCACATAATTTTGAAATATTCTTTACAGTCTGAAGAATCAACAGCTTTTCGTCCTCGCTTTTGTCGCTTATCTGTGCAAGGATTTGCAGAGAGACGGCATCTTCTGAATTTTCAGGGGTATGAGATGGAGAAAAAAAGTCGCTCAGACTGATATTTAATTGATTGCATATCTGTTCAATTATTTTTACCGTTGGATTTTTCAGATTTCTTTCTAACAAGCCAAGATAAGTTGTGGTGATATTTGCCCGTAGTGCAAGCTTTTCCTGACTTAATCCACTGTTCAACCGCAGTTCATGAATTCGCTCACCTATATTAAAATTAGTTTTCATATTCATAATTATAGTTTAGATTATTGACAATTTTTATTCAAACTGCTATAGTTATTTGAATAAAAAGTAACTATATTTACTACTCTTTGAAAAAGAGTAAATACATATTATTCTTAATGCCAAAAAAGTATCAATATCACTTTGAATAAGGAGGAAAAATCAAAATGGCATTTATGGACAAAATGAAAGATATGGCGGGAAAAGCCAAAGCGACAATGGAAAGTGCGGCGCAGGCAACCAAAGAAAAGTATGAGCAGGTTAAGCAGGAAAACGCCGAAAAGAAAGCGCAGAAAGAAGCTTACATAGCGGAAATGGAAAGCAAGGCGGCGGAGTATGGACAGTCTTTGTGCAGTATGGTAAATGAGAAAGGGAGTGCGACTCCTGAAAGCTTTATGTCCCGGATTGCGGAAAAGGAGCTTTTGGCGTTTACCAAAGACTTTTATGACAAGATGGTTCTGCCGGGCAGTAAGGCAAGCGTTTCCTGTATTATTATGCACCCATATATTGACGAGAAGAAGGTAAAAACAATTCAGAAGAAGCTCTCCATATATGATGGTACGGAAACACCCATCCTTTACATGAATGAAGCGGAGGGGCAGCAGTTCCTGCTCACAAGAGACCATTTCTATTTTAAAGTGTGCCTTGCGGAAGATAAAAAGTTCTATGCGCAGGGTACAATCGACTGCAAAGACATTGACAGCATCAAAATTGAGAATGGAGAGAGCGAATGTATATTGAAGGTCAATGATGTAACATTCGCTGCGATTAAGATAAGGGATGCTTATAAGCAGGATTTCATTACGTTGAATGAGTATTTCAAAAATATTGCGGAGCAGGATTTTGAAATCGTGCCGGAGGAAATAGACAGGCTGATACATGAAAAGATTGGAGATAAAATTTATCAGCATATCAAGAAGTACATGACCTATGAGGATGAACTTGTGATGTACTATGCGGGAGGGCTTGATTCACTGGCGGCCATGGATTACATTGCATGTACTACAAAACAGATTATTATTGTCAACAGGGAAATGCTTGGAGCCACATCCAATGTAAAGCAGTTCTACTATGAGGACATTACTTCTATGGCGACAGAGCAAAATTCAAAGTCGGATGATTTGCTGGTTGCCGTGATAGATTCGGCGTTGACGGCTGCCCTGAAAGTATGTGATTTAATCATTATGGTAGCAGGCGCAAAGGAAAAAATCAGCACGCTTTATACGATAGAAGCAGAAAGAGTCATTGCCATCTACCATGAATACCGCAAAGAGTTAAAGAAGGGGAGTCAGCCGGCACAGACAATCATTCAGCAGAATGAGCCGGATGTACTTGAACAGATAGAAAAACTCAGCAAATTAAGGGACAGCGGTATACTTTCGGACGAAGAATTCAATCAAAAGAAAGCGGTATTGCTTGAAAAATTATAAAAGACATGGTATATTACAGGCAGGCAAAGGCTGTTATGAAACACGTATGCACAAAAAAGCCCCGGAATAGTTGTTCCGAGGCTTTCATTTTAGGCTGTGCTGCGTTTGTGCATTATCCCGCTCTGACACGGAAATGCAAAGGGATGGCGTTTTTAAGAATAAGGCAAAGGAGCTTACCATGATATTTGAGACACATGCACATTATGACGACGAGGCTTTTAGAGAGGACAGGGACAAACTGCTTAAAGCGCTGCCGGAAAAGGGAATTGGCAGGGTAGTTAATGTGGGGGCGAGTCCGGAATCCTGTCAGACTACGATAGAGCTGATGGAAGCGTATGATTTTGTCTATGGTGCGCTGGGGATTCATCCCAGCGAGACGGCAGTTTTAGATGAAGCTTTGTTTTCAAGGTTAAGAGAACAATGTCGTCACGCAAAATGTGTAGCTGTAGGCGAAATCGGACTGGATTATTACTGGCAGGAGCCGGAGCGTGCTATACAAAAAAAGTGGTTTACCAGACAGTTACAGCTTGCAAAGGAACTTCGTCTGCCGATAGTAATCCATTCCCGTGATGCGGCGATGGATACCATAGAAATTATGAAGGCGGAGCACGCAGAAGAAACAGGGGGCGTTATCCATTGCTTTTCCTATACGAAGGAGACCGCAGAAATTTTTTTGAAGATGGGTTTTTACATCGGAGTTGGAGGCGTGGTAACTTTCAAAAATGCCAAAAAGCTGAAGGAAGCGGTGGAATACATTCCCATGGAGCGGATTGTGGTGGAAACAGACAGCCCGTATCTGGCGCCGGAACCGAACAGGGGAAAACGGAACGATTCGTCCAAGCTTTCTTTTGTTATCAACGAAATCGCCCGTATAAAGCAAATATCACCAAGACAGGTGGAGGAGCTTACATGGCAGAATGCCTGTAAACTCTACCAAATGGAAGAGGTCTACTGATAATAGAGAATTAATGATAGATTTTTTCATAATTAAGTAGTACACTATAATCAATATGAAGCGGAAGAGGAGAAGAGAGTTATGGCAGTTATTGTTTATGGAACACATGTTTTCACGAAGCTGACGGGTTACTTCGGGCAGAGAGAGGAATGTCCTTTCTGTCACAGAGTATATAAAAAGGGATATGTGAGGAACAGTGTTTGGGCGCACTTGGAATACATACCACTTTTTCCGGTAAAGAAAACATATTTTAAGATGTGTCCGGTATGCGGAAGGGGTGTAGAATTAAAAAACAAAGAAGCAAAGGCGGAAATGATAAGTGCCGGTGAGGGGGAACGTCAGGAATTTGAAGCATATGCCAGACATATCCTGGCAAAGAAACCAAAAGGAATTATGTCTACAGACAGCAGTTATGAATTCTGGATAAAGGATATGGTTTCAGGGGAAGAAATTCTTGTGGCTTCCGACATTACAAAGGATACTGTTAAAAGAATTAAAAAGAGCAGGGGTTATAAAAAGGTTCCGATTATTGATGTTTAATATATTATCGTATGATATAATGTAATAATTATGGGTTGCAGAGCGGGAGGATGGAAGGGATTCTTGAGGATTGGGGATAAAGATATGAAGCAAATATACAAGAAGGCGGCATGGGCAGTAACTGCTATGCTTGCATGTGCCGTCATCTGTGCAGGGCTGTTTTGGGGATTACACACAAGTACGTATGCGACGGGAAGTGCAAACAAAGGAAGAATCCTGTTTATCAGTTCCTATTCCTATGCATGGGATGCTGTACAACTGCAAATCGAAGGAATCAAGATGGGGATTTCGGATGGTATTGTGGTTGATTATGAGTTTATGGACACTAAGCGGGTGGACGACGATGCGGCAATGCAGCTTTTTAAAGAGGGGCTTGCTTACCGCATGTCCATGGTAGAGCCATATGATGTGATTATTTTGGGCGATGATGCAGCATTAAAGTTTGCATTGGAATACCGTGACGAGTTGTTTAAAGGGATTCCTTTGGTTTTTGAAGGCGTAAACGATGAAGAACTTGCACTTGAGGCTGCAAAAGACCCGATGATTACCGGTGTGATAGAAAGCCTGTCAGTTCAAAAGAATATAGAATTGGCGTTGTCCATATATCCGAATGCTGAAAAAGTAGTGGGTATTTTAGACGACACTCTTACCGGAGAAGCAGAGCGAAGGAATTTTTATAAAAGCGCCTCATTATTTCCGGAGCTGGAATTTTCCGAGCTGAACACTTCTGAGCTGACGGAAACAAGATTAAAATATGAACTTTCCAATCTGCCGCAAGATACAATTTTGATTTATGTGATGATGACGGAAGATGCCAACGGAAGACTGTATACGAATAAGGAGGCGATAGAGGTCATTGCACAGTATGCTACTGTACCGGCATTTCGGATGGTAGAGGGCGGAATCGGATATGGTGTTTTGGGAGGCAATATCGTTTCCATGGAGCAATCCGGAAAAATTGCCGCAGAGATAGCGGTTGATATCATCAGCGGAAGAAGGGATATGCAGGATGTCAGTGTGATTGTGGACAGTCCCAATATTTACTGCATCGATGAGTCTGTTATGCTGAAGTTTGGCATTAAGGCTTCAGCGCTGCCGGATGAAACCGTTTTCGTAAACCATGAGCCAACCTTTTTTGAACGAAATCATGAGATACTGGTTCCGGTGCTGATCATATTGGTGGCGTTGGTCATAATATGTACATGGGCATGTGTGGATAATATCAAAAAGAGAAAGCTGACGTCGGAGCTGGAAGAGGCAAGGAGCTATCTGGAGGATGCTTCTAATCATGATTTTCTGACCGGATTACCAAACCGCTCCAAGTTTATGCATGATTTGACGGAAGCGGCAACAGCAAAGCAGCCGTGTACGGTCATTATGCTGGATATTGATAATTTTAAGCATATCAATGATACATATGGACATTCTATTGGTGATGAGGCGTTAAAAGCGGTAGCATCAAGACTGAAAGCATTGCGTACCCAGCTTCTTACGGCTTACCGTTTTGCGGGAGATGAATTTATCGTGATACTGAAGAGCGACAATGTTAAAATTGTAGACACCGCCGCCAATCAGTGTCTGCAAGTGTTCCAGAAGCCTTTTAAGTTGATGGGAAAGGTTCACAATATCGGCGGCAGCGTCGGTGCGGCTTCTTACCCTGATGATGCGGATAATTATGAGAAGCTAATCGAATGTGCGGACGAAGCCATGTACAGCGTGAAGAAGAGCGGTAAGAATGCTTATGCACTTTATAAAAATGTAAAACAATAAAAATTTATTGATTTTCAATAAAAATATATTGACAATCGAAAAGTCCCGTGCTATATTCATGTGCATAGAGACCCTATGGGTATTTATGTAAATGAGTAAGGCACGGGATTTTTGTATGAAAGATTCCGGCAGAAGGAGGATGCGGATGAAAAAAGAGAGTATTATCCGGATAACAAAGTATTTGCTGGATTTCATGTTTTTTGCGGGGATTGTAGTGACGCTGACGCTGCCGTTTTCCGCGAAATGGCTGATTAATTATCTGCCGGATTTAGAGACACGTTATACAGAATATGTCATTCTTTACTTTGTCTTGGGCGTTCTGGCAATCGCTGTTTTAGGAGAACTACGCAAGATGTTCCGCACTGTATTAGCAGATAAGTGTTTTGTGTACGACAATGTGGTAAGTCTTCAGCGCATGGGAACGTACAGTTTTATGATTGCGTTGATTTCTCTGGTGCGTACATTGCTTTGTATGACGATTGCCATGCTTGTGGTGATTCTGGTCTTTGTCATTGCCGGACTTTTCAGCAAGGTGCTCGCCTTTGTCTTCGAGAGGGCAGTCAATTACAAAGAGGAGAATGATTTGACAATTTAGGAGGACCTTATGGCGATAAGAATTAATCTTGACGTTGTGATGGCACAGCGCAAAAAGGGATTGACGGAGCTGGCAGGCGAGGTGGACATTACGCTGGCAAATTTATCAATCCTGAAAAATAATAAGGCGAAGGCGGTTCGCTTTTCGACTTTGGACGCAATCTGTAAAGCGCTTTCCTGCCAGCCTGGGGATATTCTGGAATATGTGGAAGAAAGTGAGGAGGATAATGGCGATGAGCGAAAATCTTAATAGTCACGAGAAGGAAGCCGGACAGCAAACATACGGGCAGCAAACATATGGACAGCCGATGTATGGTCAGCCGGTATACAGACAGCCGGTTGTGACACCGCAGACAGAGCAGACGGAAAATTTAAAAAAGCATTTTGGTATATTAGGATTGACCTGCATTTTATACTCCTGCTTTTACGCGCTGTGTATGTATAAAAACGGCAGTGGAATTACCTATCCTTTTTTTCTCGCAGGAAGTCTTTGGTTCTACTGCTTCTGTTTCAAAAAACTAGAGATTTCCTTAAAAAAAGACAGCGTTTTTTATATGATTAGCATAATACTGTTGGGACTGTCCACTTTTTGCACTGCGGATGCACGAATCATAGCTATGAATAAGGCTGGGGTATGGGTTTTGACAATCAGTTTTTTGCTGCATCAGGTTTACAAAGACGGAAACTGGACTTTTGGCAGATACGTCGGATATGTGACTTTGGCGGTGTTTGGAAGCTTGGGAGAAATTGCACGTCCTTTTCAGGATTTTGCGGCGCATCGAAGGAGTCGTGGAAAAAAGGGAAAGGGTACTGGTATTTATATTGTAGTTGGTATTACACTGGGAATACCTCTATTCTGTGTGATTGGATTGCTGCTTATGAGCGCAGATACTATTTTTTACGACATAACATATGGAATAGTGGAAAAAATGTTTATAGGAACCGGATTGGAAAACTTTTTCCGGGTGCTGTTTACGGTTATTCTTATGTTTTTTATGGCTTACTGTATTATGGCATATTTATGCAAAAAAACTTTTTCTGAAGAATACAAAGAAAGAAAACAGACGGAAGCAGTACTTGCCATTACCGTGCTTGCTCCCATTATGGTTCTCTATCTGGTATTTTGTGGGATTCAGATTGTATTCCTGTTTTTGGGAAAAATGATATTAGAGGGTTATACCTATGCAGAATATGCGCGGCAAGGATTTTTTCAACTGCTTGTGGTTTGTATTATCAATCTGGCGCTGGTGCTGTCCGGTCATGCATATTTTAAAGAAAATAAGGTTTTGAAGGGAATGCTGACAGTTGTGTCGGCTTGCACCTACATTATGATTGCCTCATCCGCATATAGAATGATTCTCTATATTCAGCATTTTTACCTGACTTTCCTGAGGATATTTGTACTGTGGGCGCTTATGGTTCTGTTTATTTTGCTGACGGGCGTTATTGTGAGTATTTTTAAAAAGTCCTTTCCGCTTTTTAAATACAGCATGGTAGTGGTAACAATCTGCTATCTGGCATTGTCATTTTCCCATCCGGATTACTGGATTGCAAAATGTAATCTGGCAAATCTGGGAAATACAGGAAGTAGTTTTGATGGCTTTTTCAGAGCGGAAAGCTACAATGATTACAGATATTTAGCGGGACTGTCGGCGGATGCTGCGCCGGCACTTGCAGAATTTTTAAAGGAAGAAGGTTTTTCGCTATCAGAAGTTGAAGCGAAGGCAGCGCATGGAGCAGGCAGCAGCGGGCATGTCAGTTATTACGAAATCTTTGGCGGTTCCAGGAGCAGCGAAGAATGCTGGGGCAGTTATTATCTGGCGGCGTTGAGCCGAGATTACAAGGATATGGGTGTAAGAGGCTTTAATCTGTCCAAATTCATCGGATATCAGTCTGTAAAATAGGTATTGACGTAAATTTTACGAAAATATTAAAATTTTTAAGAAATTCTTAAGTGGTTTCTTTCTATGTCCGATGATACAATAGGAAAGAGCGGTTTTGACGCTCTTAGAAATACATGGAAAGGTTCTGGGGAAAAACCATGAGGAGAAACCGAGGGAAGCAAATTTGGCTGCTGCTGATAGCTTCTGTTATACCGCTTATCCTGCTGACCGGCTGTCATAATGAAGAAAAAGCGAAGGCTTCCCGGGCATATTATGTAATCAGTGAAGAACTCGACGTCCAAAAAACTGCGGACAAGGCACAGGAGATATTGGAAAATGCAGAGTCGCAGCATGACTTAAAATGAACAAAACAGATTGTAAAGAAAGGCGCTCAAAAGCGGGGTAATGCTTTGAGCGCCTTTTTGTAGTTAAGACTGATTTATATAATTCGGGTTGTCCATTTGGTGCAGTCCCACACGTCGGTCGCCCAGTCTGTATAGAAATCAGGTTCATGACAGACCATCAGAATACTGCCTTTATAGCTTTGCAAAGCCTGTTTTAAAGCATCCTTGGCGTCTGTGTCTAAATGATTGGTAGGCTCGTCTAAGAGCAGAATATTGGTTTCCCTGTTTATCAGCTTGCACAACCGTACCTTTGCCTGCTCTCCGCCGCTTAATACTTTAACCTTGCTTTCGATGTGTTTGGTGGTCAGACCGCATTTGGCAAGTGCGGAGCGTACTTCGTACTGTGTCATGGAAGGAAATTCCTTCCAAATCTCCTCTATGCAGGTGGTTTCTATGCCGGAAGGCATTTCCTGCTCAAAATACCCGATGTGCAGGTAATCACCTTGTTCCACAGTTCCTGAAAGCGGTGGAATCAGACCTAAAATACTCTTTAATAAAGTAGTTTTTCCGATGCCGTTGGAGCCGGTCAGGGCAATCTTTTGTCCTCTCTCCATAGCAAGCGTCAAGGGAGAAGAAAGTGGTTCATTGTAGCCGATAACGAGCTCTGACGTTTGAAAGATATAGCGCCCCGGCGTGCGTGCTTCCCGAAAGAGAAACTCCGGCTTGGCTTTTTCTCCGGCAAGCTCTATCAAATCCATTTTATCCAGTTTTTTCTGGCGGGACATTGCCATATTGCGGGTTGAAACCCGCGCTTTGTTTCGGGAGACAAAATCCTTCAGTTCGGCAATTTCTTTCTGCTGTCTGTTGTAGGCGGCCTCAAGCTGTGCCTTTTTCATGGCATATACCTCTTGAAATTTATCGTAATCTCCTACATAACGCGTCAGCTTTTGGTTGTCCATATGATAAATCAGATTGACGACACTGTTCAGAAAAGGAATGTCGTGAGAAATCAGGATAAAGGCATTTTCGTATTCTGTGAGGTACCGCTTCAGCCATGCAATATGCGACTCGTCAAGATAGTTGGTAGGCTCATCCAGCAGCAGGATGTCCGGCTTTTCCAAAAGCAGCTTGCCCAGCAGTACCTTTGTGCGCTGCCCGCCGCTTAAGTCTGTCACGTCCCGCTCAAGCCCCAAATCCAAAAGACCGAGCGCCCTGGCAACCTCTTCCACCTTTGCGTCAATCATATAAAAATCGTGCATGGTGAGCAAATCCTGTATAGTGCCCAGTTCCTCCATGTACCGCTCCAGTTCTTCTTCGGAAGCGTCTCCCATTTTATCACAGATATCGTTCATCTGGCTTTCCAGTTCAAAAAGAAAATCGAACGCGGAAGCAAGCACCTGACGGAGCGTCATGCCTTTTTGCAGTACCGTGTGCTGGTCAAGATATCCTACGCGGACATTTTTAGCCCATTCCACCTTTCCTTCGTCCGGCATAAGGCTGCCCGTAATAATATTCATAAAGGTTGACTTTCCTTCACCGTTTGCCCCGATTAGACCGATATGCTCACCCTTAAGCAGGCGAAAGGACACATCGGTAAAAATAGCGCGGTCGCCAAAGCCGTGCGTTAAGTTTTCTACATTTAAAATACTCATAAATAAATTCTCTCCTGCCGATTCCTGTCATTCGTTTGCGTGAATACCGGCAATATGGAGTATAGCAAAGATAGCGGTTCCCCGCAATCCCCATTATGTTCATTTAAAATTCATAAAGTTAAGAAACATATAATAAGACAGATACTAAAGCATATGATAAAATGTATGTGTTAACAAAAAATGGGTACACTTGTAGTAGAAATTGCCATAAACAGACAGAGTGAAGGACTGCAAGTATACGAAAACTGCCTGTCAGGGCAAAATGGAGGGAAATTATGAAAAAAGCAGTTATTTTATTTATGGTTTTTTTGTCATCTTTCATGTTGACCGCGTGCGGCAAAAAAGAGGACAGTACATCCGGCGGTAATGACGGTAATACAAATGCCGCGTTTGGAGAGGCATCCATGGAGGAGTTGAAAGCGGCAGTGGTTGATGTACTGGGTGAAAATTATTGGCCGGATATGGCGGTCGAAGAAGAAATGTTTTCCCAAATATACGGCGTGACTTCCGACATGTATGAGGAATATTTTGCGGAGTCGCCGATGATTAGCGCAAATGTGGATACGCTTATTATTGTAAAGGCGAAGGAAGGAAAGGTTTCGGAGGTTGAGGATGCGCTCAATGCATATCGTGACAATCTGGTAAACGATACCATGCAGTATCCCATGAACATCAGCAAAATCCAATCTTCGCGGATAGAAACCTTCGGAAATTATGTTTGTTTTGTACAGCTGGGTGCAGATGTATCAGATGTGGATGAGGAGGCAGCAATCCTGCAGTGTCAGGAGGAGAACGAAAAAGCAATTGATGCGATTCGCACCGCGCTCTCAAAGTAATCACGGCACAGCTTACGGGGTATAAGCATGGTATTTTCCAGTATACTTTTTCTATTCAGGTTTTTGCCGGTTTTCCTTATTCTATATTATATGGTTCCGAAGAGGGCGAGAAATCTCGTCCTCTTTTTGGGAAGTCTCATTTTTTATGCATGGGGAGAGCCCGTTTATGTTGTCCTGATGCTTTTTTCCACATTATCGGATTACATACATGGGCTGCTGATAGCCCGTTATCGAGGAAAGAGAGCAGCGACATGTTTTTTGGTATCTTCCGTTGTCATTAATCTCGGTCTTTTGGGGTTTTTTAAGTACAGTGGATTGAATCTGCCGCTGCCTATCGGTATTTCTTTTTATACTTTTCAGACTATGTCCTACACCATCGACGTCTATCGGGGTGAGGTCAAGGCACAGAGGAATATTTTGGATTTTGGCGTGTTCGTCACAATGTTTCCGCAATTAATTGCCGGTCCTATTGTGAAGTACAAGTCAGTGGCGGAAGAACTGCGTACACGCCATGCCTCATTGGAGGACATGGCGGCAGGCGCTAACCGATTTGTGATTGGTCTGGGTAAAAAGGTTTTGCTTGCCAACAATATTGGGCGGCTTTTTGTGGAAGCAGCAGGGATGGCGGAGGGAAATTTAAGTCTGCTGACGGCTTGGCTTGGTATCCTGGCGTATGCCTTTCAGATATATTTTGATTTTTCCGGATATTCCGATATGGCAATCGGGCTGGGCAGAATCATGGGTTTTCACTTTCCCGAAAATTTTCACTACCCCTATATGGCGGTCAGCGTCACGGATTTCTGGCGGCGTTGGCATATGTCCTTGAGCAGTTGGTTTCGGGAATATGTCTATATTCCGCTCGGAGGCAACCGCAAGGGGCTGGGGCGGCAGCTCGTCAATATTGTAATTGTCTGGTCCCTGACCGGTATTTGGCATGGCGCCGGATGGAATTTTCTGCTGTGGGGCATGTGGTTTGCTTTGTTCTTGACATTGGAAAAGATAATTTTTGGGAAAAAATCTGTCAGTCTGCCAAAGCCGGCCGGCTGGATTTATACCATGATGGTGGTACTGATAAGCTGGTGTTTCTTTTCCTTGGAAGAAATGGATAAAATCATATTGTTTTTAAAAACCATGTTCGGAATTGGCGGAGCAGGAATTGCCAATCAGGAAGCATGGTATATGCTGAGTAATTATGCGGTATTGCTTGTAGTACTGGCGATAGGTGCGCTGCCGCTTGGAAAAAAAGCGGTAGAGTGGGTAAAGGTGCGGTGTTCTGAAGACACAAAGGCAGGTCCGGCTCTGTCAGTCTGTCTGGGGATTGCAGAAAAGCTGTTTTTAGTGGCTGTCTTGCTATTGTCCATAGCGAATATCGTGGATGCCTCCTATAACCCGTTTCTGTATTTCAGATTTTAAGGAGGATTCCGATGAAGAAGATAAATGCAGTGATTACTTTATTGCTTTTGGGTGGAATCCTGTTTGGACTGGCGTTTGTGGATATCTGCACACCGGACAGGCTGTTTTCTGAATACGAAAACCGGATTCTTGCCTCCAAACCGGATTTCAGCTTAGAGAAGCTGTTTGACGGAAGCTATGCAGAAGCTTATGAGACCTATGTGACGGATCAGTTTGTGGAACGGGATAAGTGGATTTTTGTGAAAACCATGACGGATGTGTTGCTGGGAAAGAAGGAAATAAACGGCGTATATCTGGCAAAGGACGGGACCTTGATTGAAAAACATGCGCCGGAGGATATCAAAGCAGAAGTGACTGCACAGAGACTGGCACTGCTGCAACGCCTGGTGGAATGGCAGGAAGAAAGAAATGCGGGGACGCTTCATATTATGCTGGTACCGACGGCGGATAATATTTGGAAGGATAAGCTTCCGGACTATGCCTCTTATTATGAACAGCAAAAGCTGCTGGAAGAGCTTCAGGAAATGGCGGGCAGTCATGTCATAGATGTGACTGACAGTCTGCAGGCGCACAGGGAGGAGTATATTTATTACAAAACAGACCATCACTGGACGACAAGGGGAGCATACTATGGGTATCTTCTATGGGCAGAGGCGGCAGGTGTGACGCCTGTGTCATATAGCGTACAGACCATAGCCACAGACTTTTTAGGCACTTTACATTCCAAAACCAATCTGACGGTAAAGCCTGATACCATGGAAGCCTATCTTCCTGCTGTTTTACGGAAAACACAGGGCAGCAGTGCGTCTGCAGGCGGAGGTATGCAGGTATATTATGACTTTTCGGAGGAGAGCAGGGATTCTCTTTATGAGGAAAAATATCTGGAGACAAAAAATAAATATGGCTATTTTCTGGATGACAACCACCCGTTTATTCGTATTGAGACCGGCATACAGTCTCCGGATGCAGAAGGAAAAAAGCTGTTTGTCATAAAGGATTCCTATGCAAATTGCTTTATTCCTTTTTTGACGGAGCATTATGAGACTATTTATGTGCTGGATTTGAGGTATTACAGAGCGCCTTTATTTTCTCTGCTGGAGGAGTATGACACAGAAGGAGATATGGATATTCTGGTATTGTATAATGTGATTCATTTTATTGAAGAATTCCAATACTATTAAGCTTTAGGTAATCACGAAATTCTTTCTGCAAATAAAAGAAATATGTAAGATAGACAAAGACGGGTTCTAACCGTAGCGGACCGCTTTTATTTTGTCTATCCTACATATTTTCTATGTCTCGCAAGGAAGCTTTATAAGCATCCATGAAACCGGTTTTTAAGCCTGTGAATTTTCTTCTGCTTCATCCTTAAAGGCAGCCTTTGCTGCGTCGTCGGATTTGCTCATCAGCTTGGTTGCTGCGCCTGCACCTAAGAAACCGGACAGAACCGCGTTCAAATCTACCCCTGTGGATTCCTTTAAACCGTCTGTCACCTGATTTAAGGTATTCATAACATCCTTCATCAGCTTGGTGGAATTGCCATCACCGTACATGGTAATCTTGTCAACCTTTGCAAGAGGCTCAGCAGCGTTCCTTACCACATCAGGCAGAGCTTTAAAGTACATCTCAAGTACGGCAGCCTCACCCATCTTTGCCATAGCTTCCGCTTTTTTCTCAATACCTTCCGCCTCTGCAACAGCCTTTGCCTGAATTGCTTCTGCTTCTGCAAGTCCCTTGATACGGATACCCTCTGCTTCCTGTTCCTTCGCATATTTCTCGGCTTCTGCCTGTATCTTTAAGGCTTCGGCCTGCTGGGACAGCTCGTATTTCTTTGCCTCCGCTTCACGCTGGCGCTGATAAAGCTGTGCGTCTGCCTGCTGCTGTCTTGCAAACTTCTCAGCTTCCGCTTTTTTCTTAACTTGTGCGTCGAGCGCCTGCTCCATAACCTCGGCTTCCTTTTGCTTTAAGAGAATTTCCTTCTCCTGCTTTGCAATATTGGCGTTGGCAGTTGTGATTTCAATTGTCTTACGCTGCTCTTCCTGCTGAATCTGATAAGCAGCGTCGGCTTCTGCTTTCTTTGCGTCGGAAACGCGTTTTAATTCTGCCTGCGTAATAGCGAGTTCATTGTTCTTCTGGGCGATGTCCGTCTGTGCGGCAATCTGCGCTTCGTTGGCTTCGCGCTGTGCGTTTGCCTGTGCCTTTGCAATTTCCTTTTCACTTTCCGCTCTGGAAATTGCCGCATTTTTTTGAATTTTTACAATATTGTCAACACCGAGGTTTTCGATAACACCGTTGGAATCCACGAAATTCTGCACATTGAAGCTTACAATATCAAGTCCCATGGCAGCCAAATCAGGCTCTGCGTTTTCCTTTACAAGGGAAGCAAATTTCTGACGGTCGCTGACCATCTCCTCCAGATTCATCTTACCTACAATTTCACGCATATTGCCTTCCAGCACTTCTCTGGCAACCTGTGCGATGTAATCTGTTTTCCTGTTTAGGAAGTTTTGTGCCGCAAGATTCAAATTTTCCGGTATGACACTGATTTTGACGTTGACTGCGGCGTCTACCCGAATGTTGATGTAGTCTGCGGTAGGAACAGCACTTGAGGTCTTTACATCAATAGGAATTAACTGCAGGTTCAGTTCGTCTTTTTTCTCCAAAAAAGGAATCTTGATACCTGCCCGTCCGATTAATATCTTAGGGCGCTTGCGCAGACCGGAAATGATATAAGCGGTATCCGGCGAAGCCTTGACATATCCTGTAATCAGGATAATCAGGATAAAAATAACGGCAGCACAAATAGGAATAACTTTGAATAAGATGTCCATTGTATCCATATATGTATCTCCTTCTCTTTTTGTGGGAGTAACTCCCAGCTTGATACTACTATTTTATCATATTTTACAAAAATGTATAGTGAAAGAAGCATATATTAGCAGGGATATTGTGGCAGAAAAAGCACTATCATTTGTCAGTTTGCAAGCTTTGTGTTATGATGTAGCTGTTTAGCAGAAAGGATGACATTGCATACCTGCGCGGGTACGGTATTGCGGGAGGAAAAATATGTTTACGGACATGGAGCTTTTACAATTAAAAAACGCTGTCAGCCGTATTTTACATGTGCCGGGAAATGATACGGGCAGTGTGCTTGAGATGGCGATAGTGACTGATTATAATCTGCCGGTCAGCGCCTTGTGTGAAGGGTGCCGTCAGATTGCGGC
The DNA here is from genome assembly GCA_947177465.1 of uncultured Lachnospiraceae bacterium. Lineage (GTDB taxonomy): Bacteria > Bacillota > Clostridia > Lachnospirales > Lachnospiraceae > Acetatifactor. The sequence goes on along the minus strand of CAMWUP010000008.1, from coordinate 2,950 downwards.
TATGCTGAAAAAGCAGAATGAGACCTTTCGCAATGTGCGTCTCAATCTGATAAGGTGGATTTCAGACGGACAAATTGAAAAAGAAGTGATACCATTGTCATTTTTGCTGACAGGACGGGCTTTTGCAGACGAAGCGGATGTGAAAAAGCCGGAAAGCGGAACGACGGATGCGGAGTCCAGGGAAAAAACGCTGGATGAGCTTTTTCGCCAGTTGAAGTTGTTTTACGCACGTTCTAAAGTGATTTTGGTCTTGACTGACGGCAGTTACCGGACAGAGGATAAGAAGATGGTCAAAGCGTACTTGCAGCCTTTTTTGGCAAAAAAGCTTCTACTGCTGCAGAATGGAGAGCAGATATCCGGTATCAGGCTGTTTATGGCATAAGGAATCAGACGTCATGAGGGTGTATTGGTATGATTTGGAGGGAAGAAATAGTGGAGAAAGAAATAACAGCGGTTATATTTGACATGGATGGCGTTTTGTTTGACACGGAAAAGCTTTTTCTGGACACTTATAAAGAGGTGGCAGAAGAGAAAGGCATGAGATATATTGAAAAAGCCGTGATGGGCTGTATCGGGCTGACCATCAGGGACACAGAGCTGCTTTTTAAGCAGGAATACGGTGAGGATTTCCCTTTTGATGAATATCACACAATATGCACAGAGCGTGCCCGAAAAAAAATCGAGGAACAGGGACTGCCTATGAAGCAGGGGGTCCGTGAGCTTTTGGCGTACCTGAAAGAGAGGGGGTATCGGATTGCGCTTGCCTCTTCTACAAGCAGGCGTGGTGTTCTGGGGCATCTCAATCGTGCAGAAATCACCAGATTTTTTGAGGTCATCATAGGCGGCGATATGGTAGAGCATGGAAAGCCGGAACCGGATATTTATCTGCGCGCCTGTGAGGAGTTGGGAACCAATCCAGCAGATACACTTGCAATCGAGGACTCTCCGAACGGGATTCGTTCTGCCCATGCGGCGGGGTTGAAGCCTGTTATGGTGCCTGACCTGATTGCGCCGACACCGGAGATAGAGCGCTTGCTCTATGCAAAATGTGAAAATCTGGAAGCGGTAAAAGAAATGCTTGTAAAACAGAAAGAACCGGCCGTCTATACGGCAGAATGAGAGGAAATATGGCAACACTGGGAATTCCACAAAATACAATTTCAATCCTGCAAAAGTATCAGTTTGTATTTCAAAAAAAGTACGGACAGAATTTTTTGGTGGATACACATGTGCTGGAGAAAATCATGGACGCCGCTGAAATTACAAGGGAGGACTGCGTGGTGGAAATTGGTCCCGGAATCGGCACCATGACCCAGTATCTGGCAGAGCGTGCAAGGGAAGTAGTAGCGGTGGAGATTGATAAAAAGCTGATACCGATTCTGGAGGAAACTCTTGCGGCGTATGATAACGTCACAGTCCTGAACGAGGATATCATAAAGGTAGACTTAAATCATATTGTAAAGGAAAAAAACGAAGGAAAACCGATTAAGGTGGTAGCAAATCTTCCCTATTATATTACAACACCGATTATTATGAGTCTTTTTGAAAGTCATGTACCGCTAAAAAGCGTGACTGTGATGGTGCAGAAGGAAGTAGCGGAGCGTATGCAGGCAGGTCCGGGGACAAAAAGTTACGGTGCGTTGTCTCTTGCGGTGCAATACTATGCAAAGCCGGAGGTAATAGCGAATGTACCGCCAAATTGCTTTATTCCGAGACCGAATGTAGGAAGCGCAGTTATCAGGCTGACCAGATATGAAGAATATCCGGTTGCGGTAAAGGACGAAAATTTTTTATTTGCCTTGATTCGTGCATCCTTTAATCAGCGGCGGAAGACCCTTGCAAACAGTATTTCTAATGCACAAAGCATGTCTCTTACGAGGGAGCAGGTAGCGGCGGCGCTTGATAAAATGCTGCTTTCTCCCACTGTGCGGGGGGAGGCGCTGACTTTGGCACAGTTTGCAGAGCTGGCTGACCTGCTTTACCCGCAGGAAAACAAATTTTAGGAGATTATAGTCATTGACAGTACAAAAGAGCAAGACTATAATAGAAGCGATATATGTACTTAATATCATATAAGCATTGAGGAGGATAAAAATGAAACGAATCAGTAAAATTGTAACAATGTTGTTGGCATGTCTTATGCTGTTTTCTTTGGTTGGATGCGGTAAAAGCGATGCAGGAAAAGACCTTTACGGTACATGGTCCATGGATGTTGACCTGTCAGAAGAGCTGAACAGCCAGATGGGTGATGAATTTGCAGGTTTTGACGGCAAGCTGGTTATCACACTGAAGTTTGATTTCAATGAGGACGGCAGCTTTAAGATGTATGTTGAAAGCGATGCCTTGAAAGAAAGCTTTGCAGGCTGGATGGATTCTTTTGTTGTTTTCAGCGCGGATGTCCTTTATGAAGAGTTTAATGCTCAAGCTGGTCTTACTAAAGAGGAAACCGATGAGCTTATACAGTCCACATATGGATGTACCATGGAAGAGTATATCCGCTCTACCATGGAGGGTACTGTAAATATTGATGCGATGGCTGCTGAGATGCAGACGGAAGGTATCTGGGAAGCAAAGGGCGACAAGCTTTATATGTCCGAAGGTGACAAAATTGATGTAAACAGCTTTGATATTTTTGAAGTTTCCGGCGATACCCTTACGTTGAGTCTTCCGGAAGGAGCAACCGACAGCAGCGATATCCCTGGATTGTCTTATCCGTATAGCCTTCAGAGAGTAAAATAAGAAGGGAAAGTGTAAGAGGTAGATGAATGTTTTGTCCGAATTGCGGAAAACAAATTAGTGATAATTCAAAATTTTGCGGGTACTGCGGTGCGGTGATAACACCGCCCGCAATGCCTGTAGCAGAGCAGCCCGTGACGGAGCCCGTAGCAGCACCCGTGGAGGCAGCGCCTGTAACGGAGCAGCTTGTGACGGAGCCCATAGCAGCACCCGT
>CAMWUP010000007.1 GCA_947177465.1 uncultured Lachnospiraceae bacterium | reverse complement strand
GTCCCGCATCGCGGCGATGGGAGGCGCCACAAAGAAGGACGGGGCGCAGATATGCTTTGGTTACGGCATGTTTACCGGCGCGCTGGGACTGCACTATGGACTGGAAAATATTGGCGCCGCCATGGTGCCTTCCTCCACGGGTAACTCCGAGAAACAGATTATGTATATGAAGGATTTCGGCACCACGCTGCTGGTGGCAACGCCTTCCTACGCGCTGCGGCTGGCAGAGGTTGCACTCTCCATGGGAATTGACCCGGCAAAGGATTTGCAGGTGAAAATCGGTCTTGTGGGAAGCGAGCTTTTAACGGATGCCATGCGCACGGAGATGCACAAGCTATGGGGAGAGGATATGCTGGTGACCTCCAATTACGGCATGAGTGAGCTGATGGGTCCAGGGGTATCGGGAGAATGTCAGTATTTGAACGGCATGCATATCAACGAGGACTATTTTATTCCGGAGATTATAGATTCGAAGACAGGCGAGGTACTGCCGGCGGGCGAGAAGGGCGAGCTGGTGATTACCTGTATCTATAAAGAAGGACTTCCGCTCATCCGCTACAGGACGAAGGACGTGACAAGGCTGATTTATGAGCCCTGCAAATGCGGACGCACCACCTGCCGCATGGAAAATTTGGATGGCAGGACGGACGATATGCTGAAAATCAGGGGCGTGAATGTATTCCCCAGCCAGATAGAGGAGGTCATTCTCGGCATAGAAGAAATCGGTCCCCACTATGAGATTATACTGACCCGTGAAAACCATACGGACAGAATGGAAATCAGGGTAGAGCTTCTAAAGGCAACGGATACCTTTAAGGAGCTGGAGGCAATCGAAAAGAAAATCAAAAGCAGGCTGCGTATTGTGCTGGGACTGGATGCTAAAATCAGTCTAGAATCCCCCAATACCCTGCAGCGCTTTGAAGGAAAAGCAAAAAGAGTACAGGATTTGAGAAAGGAAATATAGCCGTGGCAGAGAGAAAAATCATGTTGGGGAACGAAGCGATTGCGAGAGGAGCCTATGAAGCAGGCGTAAAGGTTTCAGCGGCGTACCCCGGAACCCCGAGTACGGAAATCAGTGAAAACATAGTAAAATATCCCGAAATCTATGCAGAATGGTCGCCCAATGAGAAGGTGGCGATGGAGGTGGCAATCGGCGCTTCCATAAGCGGCGTGAGGGCGCTTGCCTCCATGAAGCATGTAGGCGTGAATGTGGCGAGCGATCCGCTCTACACCATTTCCTATGCCGGAGTAAGCGGTGGCCTGGTGCTGGTGGCGGCGGACGACCCGGGCCTGTACAGCTCGCAGAACGAGCAGGATACGAGGTGTGTTGCGAGGGCGGCGCTTGTGCCGGTGATAGAGCCCTCCGACAGTGCGGAGGCGAAGGAATTTGTCAAATTTGCCTTTGAAGTCAGCGAAAAATACGATACGCCGGTGATTGTCAGGACGACCACAAGGCTTTCCCACTCACAGGGCGTTGTGGAGCTTTTGGACAGGGTGGAGCCTGCGGATAAGACTTATGAGCGCAATCCGGCAAAATATGTGATGATGCCCGGCAATGCAAAGGGGCGGCATGTATATGTGGAACAGCGCATGAAAAAGCTTTCTGAGGATGGCGCATCTTTTGCCATCAACAGGGCGGAGTACAGGGATACTTCCATCGGCTTTATCACAAGCGGCATCCCTTACCAGTATGTGCGGGAAGCATGTCCGGGGGCTTCCGTGTTAAAGCTGGGTATGGTACATCCGCTGCCGAAAAAGCTAATCGAAGAGTTTGCAGCCAAGGTGGAGAAGCTTTACATATTTGAAGAATTGGAGCCTGTGATTGAGGAGCAGGTGCGCGCATGGGGAATCGACGTCATCGGCAAGGAAGTCTTTACCGTACAGGGTGAGTACAGCGCCAATCTGCTGCGCAGGGTTGTCATGGGAGAGGATATGCATTTGGCGGAGGCGGAAAAGACGCCGGCAAGACCGCCCATTTTGTGTCCCGGATGTCCCCACAGAAGCGTATTTTCCGTGTTAAATAAGCTGAAAATTCATGCGGCGGGAGATATCGGTTGTTATACCTTAGGAGCGGTAGCGCCCCTGCATGTCATTGACACTACCGTCTGCATGGGAGCCAGCATTTCCACCCTGCATGGCATGGAGAAGGCAAAGGGAAAGGACTATATCAAAAACTGGGTTGCTGTGATAGGGGACTCCACTTTTATGCATACGGGAGTCAACTCCCTGATGAATATGGTCTACAATCAGGGAACCGGCACGGTGCTGATTCTGGACAATTCCACAACAGGCATGACCGGACATCAGGACCACGCGGCGACGGGCAAAACGCTGATGGGCGAGGTGGTTCCTGCCATCAACATTTACCATCTGTGCAAGGCGATGGGGATTGCGCATGTGCAGGAGATAGACGCGTTCGATTTAAAAGAGCTGGAGCGGGCGATAAAGGAGGAGACAAAGCGTGACGCTGTTTCCGTCATCATCACCAAGGCGCCCTGCGTATTGTTAAAGGGCAATGTATTTCCGAATGTGTGCAGACCTGTGCCGGAAAAATGTAAAAAGTGCGGCGCATGCCTGCGCCCGGGCTGTCCGGCGCTGACGAAAAAGGCGGACGGCGCCATCGCCATAGATACAACTATGTGTAACGGCTGCGGATTGTGTCAGAAGCTTTGCGCATTTGATGCAATCGCGTGTGAGAAAAAGTGAAGCAGGAGGCAGGAATTGTGGAGACGAAAAATATTATGATTGTCGGCGTGGGCGGACAGGGCACACTGCTTACCAGCCGTATTCTGGGCGGTATTACGGTGCGCGCCGGCTATGACGTAAAGTTATCCGAGGTACACGGTATGGCGCAGCGCGGCGGCAGCGTGGTTACCTTTGTCAGATACGGGAGCGAAGTGGCGGAGCCCATCGTGGAAGAGGGCTGCGCGGATGTGCTGATTGCATTTGAAAGGCTGGAGGCGCTGCGGTACGCACATTTCCTAAAAAAAGATGGCGTTATTGTGGTAAATGACTGGCGCATTGAGCCGATTACGGTGGTGACCGGAGCGGCGGCTTATCCGGAAAATATCATAGAAAAACTGTCAGAGAAGCACAGGGTGTATGCGGTAAACGCCATGGAAGAAGCGGAAAAACTGGGCAATGTAAAGGCGTTTAATGTAATTGTACTGGGCTTGGCAGCGCGGCATATGGATTTTGACAAAGGGCTGTGGCTTGAGGTGATTGCGGAAACGGTGCCGCCTAAAACAGTGGACATTAACCAGAAGGCATTTTTAATCGGGTATGAGAAGGAGAATGGGTATGATATGGAATGAGACGAAGGAGTGCATGAGCCGTGACGAGATGACGGTGCTGCAGAGTGCGAGACTGGTCAAGACGGTGGACAGGGTGTATCACAATGTTCCTTTTTACCGGAAAAAGATGCAGCAGCTCGGAATCGAGCCGGGTGATATCAGGGGGATAGAGGATTTGCCGAAGCTTCCTTTTACCACCAAAAATGATTTGCGCGACAATTATCCCTTCGGGCTGTTTGCAGTTCCGCAGTCGGAGATTGTGCGTGTGCACGCTTCCAGCGGCACAACCGGCAAGGCGACGGTGGTTGGATATACCAGAAGAGATTTGGATATCTGGAGTGAGTGCGTGGCGAGGGCGCTCAGTATGGCGGGCATAACAAGGGAGGATATTATTCAGGTGGCATATGGCTACGGGCTTTTTACCGGAGGGCTTGGCGCACACGGCGGTGCGGAAAAGCTGGGCGCAATGGTGGTTCCCATGTCCACGGGCAACACGAAAAAGCTGACCACCATGATGAAGGATTTCGGCGTCACAGCCATTGCCTGTACGCCCTCGTATCTGTTACATATTGCGGAAACCTTGGAGGAGGAGGGGGATATCCCCCATATCAAGCTGAAGGCGGCTGTCTGCGGCGCGGAGCCGTGGACGGAAAACATGAGAAAGCAGATTGAAAATAAGCTGCACATCAATGCCCACGATATCTACGGGCTGAGCGAGGTGATGGGACCGGGCGTTGCCTGCGACTGCCGCTTCCACAAGGGATTACATGTCTACGAGGACCATTTCCTGCCGGAAATCATAGACCCCGATACGCTTAAGCCTATGCAGGCCGGCGAGACAGGCGAGCTGGTGTTTACCACAATTACCAAAGAAGGGCTTCCCCTGCTTCGTTACCGCACAAGGGATTTGACCAGCATAGATTATGCAGCCTGTGAGTGCGGCAGGACATTAGCCAGAATCAGCCGCTTTAAGGGACGCTCCGACGATATGCTGATTATCCGCGGCGTCAATGTATTCCCGTCCCAGATAGAGGCGGCGCTTTTAGAGATGGGCGAGACTACGCCGCATTACATGATGGTGGTGGACAGGGTAAACAATCTTGACACGCTGGAGGTACAGGTAGAGGTGGAGGAGAGATTTTTCTCCGATGAAATCAAGGAGCTGGAGAAGCTCACGAAAAAGATAGCGACGGTAATCCAGCACGCTATCGGGCTTGCCGTGAAGGTGAAGCTGGTGGAGCCAAAGAGTATCGAGCGAAGCATGGGCAAGGCGGTCCATGTGATTGATAAGCGCAAACTGGTGTAAGGAGGAAAAGGGTATGTATATCAAACAGTTATCGGTTTTTATTGAAAACAGGGAAGGCAGGCTGGAGGAAGTGCTGGACGTTTTAAAAAAGAGCGACGTGAACATTGTGTCACTAAGCCTTGCGGACACAAGCGATTACGGCCTCTTGCGGCTTTTGGTAACGAAGCCGGAGGAAGGAAAGGCGGCGCTTCTGGAAAATGGTTTTTCCGCCATGCTGACGGATGTGCTGGGCATCCGGCTCCGGCACAGAGTAGGACAGCTTCAGGAGCTTTTGGAGGTGATTTGCAAATCCCACATCAACATCGAGTATATGTATGCGCTGTCCACCGGCACGGACGACGCGTCCATCGTGATTAAGACCTCCGATTTGGAGAAGGCGGCGGCGCTGCTTCAGGAGACGGATGTGGAGCTGGTGAAGGCAGAAGAAATACAAGCCTGAAAAAGAATTTGATTGTGGCGCCGTTTTACGGCTATGGAAAGAGGTACGGGATGATAGTGAAATTAATAATGTTACTTGCGTTTTTCGGCGTGATGGTGGCGGTAGGGCTTTATTCCAGAAAACACGCGACGAACGTGGATGATTTTGTGCTGGGTGGCAGAAGCGTGGGACCGTGGCTGACTGCTTTTGCCTACGGCACTTCCTATTTCAGCGCGGTGGTATTTGTAGGCTATGCAGGACAGTTTGGCTACAAGTACGGACTGTCCGCCACATGGATAGGCATTGGCAATGCGATTATCGGTTCGCTGCTTGCGTGGGTGGTGTTAGGGAGAAGAACACGTATTATGAGCAAGCACATGAAGGCGGCGACGATGCCGGATTATTTTGGAAAGCGCTATGACAGCAATGCGCTGCGGATAGCGGCTTCTGCCATTTCTTTTATTTTTCTGATTCCCTATACGGCTTCTGTCTATAACGGATTGTCCCGTCTGTTTGAGATGGCGTTTTCGGTTCCATACGCTGTGTGTGTCGCCGTCATGGCGGCGCTGACCTGCGCTTACGTCATTTTGGGCGGTTATATGGCGACGGCAATCAACGATTTTATACAGGGCATTGTGATGCTCTTCGGCATTGTGGCCGTTATCGCGGCGGTGCTTGGCGGACAGGGCGGCTTTATGGAGGCCGTGTTTAAGCTGTCTGAGATTCCCAGCGACGTTGCCGTGACGCAGGGGCAGCAGGGCGCGTTTGCTTCTTTTTTTGGTCCCGACCCATTAAACCTTCTGGGCGTTGTGATTCTGACTTCCTTAGGGACATGGGGACTGCCGCAGATGGTGCACAAATTCTATGCCATCCGCGATGAAAAGGCGGTCAAGACAGGCACGATTATTTCCACAGTGTTTGCAGTTGTGATTTCCGGCGGCTGTTATTTTTTAGGCGGCTTTGGGCGGCTTTTTGACACCGAGGCAATCCGCAACGGGCAGGGCGGCGTTATCTACGATGCGATAATACCTGCTATGCTGAATACTCTGCCGGATATCCTAATCGGCGTTGTGATTGTGCTGGTGCTGTCCGCCTCCATGTCAACACTCTCTTCGCTGGTGCTGACCTCCAGTTCCACGCTGACGCTGGATTTGATACGGGGCAATATTGTGAAAAAAATGGACGAGAAAAAGCAGCTTTTGTGCATGAGAATCCTGCTGGTGGTTTTTGTGGCGGTTTCCGTTGTGATTGCACTGGACCCGCCTACCTTTATCGCCCAGCTTATGGGCATCTCGTGGGGCGCGCTTGCAGGGGCATTTCTGGCGCCGTTCCTCTATGGATTGTATTGGAAGGGCGTGACAAAAGCGGCTGTTTGGGCGAGCTTTGCCTGCGGCGTCGGTATCACGGTGCTGAATATGTTTTTTAAATTCATTGCATCTCCCATTAATGCGGGTGCGGTGGCGATGATAGCCGGACTGGTGGTGGTTCCTCTTGTCAGCCTGATAACCCCGAGAATGAGAAAGGAAAAGACAGAAGAATTGTTTTCCTGTTATGAGGAAAAGGTGGTCGTGGAGCAAAAGCTGGTGCTGACGGACGAAGAAAGTACGGATTGACGGCGCCGTATGAGGTGCGGCAGAAAAAGGAGGACGAATGAATGTTGGCTTATATCATTTCCGGCGTAATGGTATTGCTTTTTGTGGGGGTACTATCTTATCGGTGGCTCGAGCCCGTGTTTGCAGCCCGAAAGGGAAGACAGGTGGATGTGCGGGTGCGTTCCTCTTTGCAGAAGGTGAATCCAAGAGGAGGCGGCTGGCGGGGAAGCGGGCGCGAGTACTATGAAGTCATGGTTGATTTCTACGGCTTAAACGGTGAATCTCTTGTCAGCAGCCTGCAGAGTAAAACGCCGTATACACCGGGCGATATCATTCGCTGCCGTTATGTGGACAGGACAGGCTTTCTTCAGGCAGAGGCATCGGATGCTCCGGCAAAAGCGATGAGCAAAATGTTGCTGCTTTTGGTTTTTTTCGTTGTTTTTCTGGGATTTATGGCGTCGGCATTATGGGGCTGAAGAATCGGGAAGCGGCTTATTACCAACAATAAGGAGAAATGATGAGTATAATTTTAGCAGGTTTATTGGTGTTGTTTCTTGTTGCTGCATTATGTTATCTGGCAGTCAAACTGGGGAACGGTTCTAAAACAGGCAGACAGGTGGAGGTAAGGGTGCTTTCCTGTGAACAGAAGGGAGAGGACCAAAACAGACTGTACTATGAAATGCAGGTGGATTTTAATGGCGCAAACGGTGAAGTCCTTGTCAGAACCATGCGGAGCGTAAAAAAGTATGTGCCGGGTGAAATGATTCGCTGCCGCTATATGGAGCAGACAGGTCTGCTGTTTGAAGAGATGGCGCCTGCGGTGAAAAAGAAGTCAATGAACAATATTCTGCTGTTTCTTATCCTTGTTGTTATCTTTGTAGGGATTACAGTGGCGGTGATGATAAACGGAGGCGTTCCCAAAGAAGCAAACATTTCGATTGCGTATGGCATCAGCGTCTTGTTTATGGTGGCTGGCGTCTGCGGCGTCTACCAGAAAAATCGAATGAAACAAGAGATGCAGAGCATGATTTCGCTGCCCGGTATGCAGGTGGATTATACAATAACCCGAGCCACAGAAAATAGGATGATGAAAATCTACACTCCTGTCTATGAGTATGAGTGGGGGGGAGAGCGAAGGCGGATTGGAAGTCCCATGGGAGGGAGTCGAAGAAAGTATCGTTCCATAGGCAGAAGGGTAAATATCCTTGTGGACCCGCATACGGGGAAAGCAATCTGCGAGGAGGATACAAAGGCAGGCGGAAACTTGTTTATTGGATTTGGGATTGTCGGCATCGCTGTATTTCTTCTGCTGTTGGGAGTCAGCTTTGGCGTGCTGTCTTAAATTTAGCTTATGGCAGTTTATCGTATAAAACATTATCCGTATAAGCATCAACCGCTTCAAACGGTATCGTTTCCTGTGCTTTGACACGGTAAAAGCATAAAAAACTGTTGACATACCGGAAAAACAGGTATAGACTAAGTATAGCTTAAATTAAATGACAGTACAAGATGAAGAGTGGACTTGCGCCACTCTTTCTTGTTGCTTGAAGTTTTTGCAATGAATCACAACTTCATATGGAAAGGAAATGGTGTACGAATGTCTAAAAGAGAGACATACGAATCTAAGACGGAAGCGCTGCTTGCGCCCATTGCGGCGGCAAACGGAGTGGAAATTTATGATGTGGAATATGTAAAGGAAGGAGCGGACTGGTATCTGCGGGCGTATATTGATAAGCCAACGGGCGTTAATATCGAGGACTGCGAGAAGGTGAGCAGAGCCCTGTCGGATGCGCTGGACAAAGACGATTTTATTGAGGACGCCTATATATTAGAGGTATCCAGCCCGGGGCTTGGAAGGACATTAAAAAAGGATAAGCATTTGGAAAAAAGCCTCGGAAGTGAAGTGGAGGTAAAGACTTACAAGCCGATTGATAAATGCAAGGAATTTGCCGGCGTACTGAAGTCTTATGACAAAGATACTGTGACTGTGGAGACGGAAAGCGGAGAAATGGTTTTTGCAAAGAGCGACATTGCACTTATCAGGCTTGCACTGGATTTTTAAAATAAAGGTATCATAAAAATAGAGGAAACGGGAGGATAATGGAAAATGAATAAGGAATTGATGGAAGCGCTTGATATATTGGAGAAAGAGAAGGAAATCAGCAAGGAAACCTTGTTTGAGGCGATAGAAAATTCTCTGGTGACGGCATGTAAGAATCATTTTGGAAAAGCGGATAACATCAAGGTGGAAATCAACAGGGAAACCTGCGACTTTTTGTGCTATGCGGAAAAAGAGGTAGTGGAGACGCCGGAAGAGGTGGAGGATGACTGCCTGCAGATATCACTTGCGGATGCAAGGGAAATTTTCTCCGAAGCACAGGTGGGAGAAATGGTGCATGTGGAAATCAAGTCCAAGGAATTTGGAAGGATTGCCACCATGAACGCCAAGAATGTGATTTTGCAGAAAATCCGTGAAGAGGAAAGAAGCGTTATTTACAATCAGTATTATGAAAAGGAAAAGGATGTTGTGACCGGTGTGGTACAGCGCTATATCGGACGTAATATCAGCATCAATCTGGGTAAGGCGGATGCTATGCTGAGCGAAAGCGAGCAGGTTAAGGGAGAGATGTTCAAGCCGACGGAGAGAATCAAGGTTTATATTCTGGAGGTTAAGAACACCCCGAAGGGGCCCCGTATCAATGTGAGCCGCACCCATCCGGAGCTGGTAAAAAGGCTGTTCGAGTCTGAAGTGATGGAAATCAAGGACGGAACCGTGGAAATCAAAAGCATTGCGCGTGAGGCGGGCAGCCGTACCAAGATTGCGGTGTGGAGCCACAATCCCAACGTAGATGCGGTTGGCGCATGCGTGGGTTTAAACGGCGCCAGAGTCAATGCCATCGTGGAAGAGCTGAGGGGTGAAAAAATAGATATCGTGAATTGGGACGAAAATCCCGGCAATTTGATTCAGAATGCGCTCTCTCCTGCAAAAATTGTTGCGGTATTTGCCGACCCTGATGAGAAGACGGCAAAGGTAGTAGTGCCGGATTACCAGCTTTCCCTTGCGATTGGCAAGGAAGGACAGAATGCAAGGCTTGCGGCAAGACTTACAGGATATAAAATCGATATCAAGTCGGAAACGCAGGCAAAGGATGCGCCGGGCTTCAGGTACGAGGACTATATGGACGAATTTGACGAGTACGATGAAGAGGAGAGTTACACAGAGGAATACGAAGAGGACTACACAGAAGTTTCCGAAGAAGTTTCCGAAGAGGCTTACGAGTCCGGCGAGGAGGCTGTTGACGGTGGCGATGAGTAAAAAAATTCCATTAAGACAGTGTATCGGCTGTGGTGAAATGAAGGGCAAAAAGGAAATGCTGCGTGTCCTGAAAACCACGGAAGGTCCTATTGTTTTAGATATAACAGGTAAAAAGAACGGAAGAGGCGCATACCTTTGTAAGAGTGTGGAATGTTTAAAGAGGGCAAAAAAGAACAAGGGTCTGGAGCGTTCCTTCAAAATGAGTATTCCGGATGAGGTCTATGAGGACTTAGAAAAGGAGTTTGGTGAGATTGAAGCAGGATAAGATATATACGTTACTGGGTCTGGCAATGAAGGGCAGAAACGTAGTAAGCGGAGAATTTTCTACGGAAAATGCCGTGCGGGGCGGCTCAGCCATGCTTGTTATTGTGGCAGGAGACGCGTCAGACAACACGAAAAAGCGATTCAGGGATAAATGCTCTTTTTATCGGGTACCCATTTATACATATGGGACAAAAGAGGAACTGGGTCATGCAATGGGGAAGGAGCCGCGCTCCTCAGTCGCAGTTACGGACAAAGGTCTCGCAGGCGTGTTAGCAGACCATCTGGAAGCTATACAAAATTAGGAGGTAATGAAGAAGCATGGCAAAAATGAAGATACATGAACTTGCAAAAGAGGTAGATAAGCAGAGCAAGGAAGTGATTGCGTTTCTGCAGGAAAAAGGAATAGAAGCGAAAGCGGCACAGAGTACCATCGAGGAGGATGCCGTCACACTGGTGAGAAAGCATTTTGAAAAAAATGCCGATAAGCCGGAGCAGCAGGAAGAAAAGCGGCAAAAGGCGGTAGAGAATCCTGTTCAGGCGGATAAGCAGGAAAGCGCGGCAGAGCAAAAGCAGCTAAAAGCGGCAGAAGAAAAGCAGCCGAAGGAAGCGCCCAAAAAGAAAAAAACCATTATTGTGGTGAGTAATCCGCAGAATTCCAGGGTGCCCGGACAGCAGGGCGGCAGACCGCAGGGAAATAGTCAGAATCGAAATGGCGCAGGGGCGAGACCGGCACAAAATGGAAGACAGGGACAGAATACAAGACCGGCGCAGAATGTAAGGGCCGGTCAGAATGCACCGATAAGGCCGATTAAGCCTCTGACGCCGCCGTCTCCCACGCCGAGCGTACAGATGGTACCGCCGCCAAGACCGCAGAAGGTTCGCAGTGAGCAGAATACAATTCCTGAAAAACAGCAGAACCAGACTGTGGAAAAGGTGCGCGAGGAGGCTGCAGCCATAGAAAAGCCACAGGTTGAAAAGGTACAGGTGGAAAAAGCACAAGTGGAAAAGGTACAGGAAACGACAGCGGTAAACCGTGCGGAGAACAGACCGCAGGGAGAGCGTAACCGGCAGCAGACGGGACAGAATGGTCAGAACCGGAACGGACAGACAGGACAGAGCGGACAGAACCGGAACGGGCAGAACGGACAAAATCGGAATGGACAGAACGGACAGAACCGGAACGGTCAGAACCGCAATGGACAGAACGGGCAAAATAGAAATGGTCAGACCGGTCAGGGTTATAATCAGACGAGAACAGGAGGCGAAAGACCTTCTTATGGAAACAGGGACAATAACAGAGGCGAAAGACCGCAGGGCGCAAGGCCGGATAGAAGAACTGATGGCGGCAGCAGGCAGGGTTCGTATGGTAATCAGGGCGGTTTCCGCGGCGGCAGCGCTTCATCAGGCGGCGAAAGGAATTTTGGTAATAGCGGGCGCGATGGCAGAGGCAATGGAGGGCAGAGAGATAACTTCAGAAAGTCGGGCGCAGGCAAAGGCTTTGTTGCGGAGGCTCCCATCAAGGATGCCGAAAAGCACAGAGATGAAGAAAAGCGCCGCATCAGTCAGGAAAAGGATAAGCGTTCGCGCAAGGACTTTATCTACGAAGAGGAAGATGCACAGGTAAAGAACAAACCGGGCAGATTCATCAAGCCGGAAAAGAAAAAAGAAGAAGTGGCGGAAGAGGTTATCAAGGTTGTTGTGCTGCCGGAATCCATCACCATCAAGGAATTGGCGGAAAAAATGAAAATCCAGTCCTCCGCGATTATCAAAAAGCTGTTTCTAGCAGGAAAAATTGTGACTCTGAATCAGGAGATTTCCTATGAAGAGGCGGAAAATATTGCGATGGAATATGATATTCTCTGCGAAAAGGAAGTCAAGGTAGATGTGATTGAGGAGCTTTTGAAGGAAGAGGAAGAGCAGGAAGAGGAAAAGGCGCAGAGGCCTCCGGTTATCTGTGTTATGGGGCATGTTGACCATGGTAAAACGTCCCTGCTCGACGCGATTCGTAAGACGAATGTGACGGATAAGGAGGCGGGCGGTATCACACAGCATATCGGCGCTTATACCGTTTCCGTCAACAGCAGGAAAATCACCTTTTTGGATACCCCGGGACATGAAGCGTTTACCGCTATGCGTATGCGCGGCGCCAATGCGACGGATATCGCCATTCTGGTGGTAGCGGCGGACGACGGTGTGATGCCGCAGACTGTGGAGGCAATCAACCATGCAAAAGCTGCGGGCATTGAAATTGTGGTGGCAGTCAATAAGATAGATAAGCCCAATGCCAATATAGACAGGGTAAAGCAGGAATTGACAGAATATGAGCTGATTCCGGTAGACTGGGGCGGAAGCACGGAATTTGTTCCGGTATCTGCAAAATCGGGAGAAGGCATCGAAGACCTGTTAGAGACCATTCTGCTGACTGCAGATATCTTAGAGCTGAAGGCAAATCCCAACAGGCGCGCAAGAGGTCTTGTCATTGAGGCAGAGCTTGATAAGGGACGCGGTCCCGTTGCTACCGTGCTGGTGCAGAAGGGAACGCTCCACGTGGGCGACTTTATCTCCGCAGGCGCAAGCCATGGCAAGGTGCGTGCGATGATAGACGATAAGGGAAGACGGGTGAAGGAGGCAGGTCCTTCCACACCGGTAGAAATCTTAGGTCTGAGCGATGTGCCAAGCGCCGGAGAAGTTTTTCTGGCACATGAAAATGATAAAACGGCAAAATCCTTTGCGGACACATATTTGGCGCAGAATAAGGAAAAGATGCTGGAAGAGACAAAGAGCAAGATGTCTCTGGACGATTTGTTCTCTCAGATTCAGGAGGGCAATCTGAAGGAACTGAACCTGATTGTCAAGGCAGACGTGCAGGGCAGTGTGGAAGCAGTAAAGCAGAGTCTTTTGAAGCTTTCAAACGAAGAGGTAGTGGTAAAATGTATTCACGGCGGCGTGGGAGCCATCAACGAATCGGACGTTATGCTGGCAAGCGCTTCCTCCGCGATTATCATCGGCTTTAATGTGCGTCCCGATACGACTGCAAAAACAGTTGCAGAGAGAGAGGGCGTGGATGTCCGCCTGTATCGTGTTATCTATCAGGCCATCGAGGATATTGAAGCGGCCATGAAGGGTATGTTAGACCCGATATTCGAGGAAAAAGTAATCGGACACGCAGAGGTACGCCAGCTTTTCAAGGCTTCTGCAGTCGGCAATATCGCAGGCTCTTATGTGCTGGACGGTATCTTCCAGAGAAACTGTAAGGTTCGAATCAGCCGTGAAGGAAAGCAGATATTCGAGGGCGAGCTTGCTTCCTTAAAACGTTTCAAAGACGACGTGAAGGAGGTTAAGGCAGGCTTTGAGTGCGGTCTTGTGTTTGAAGGCTTCGACCAGATGCAGGAGCTGGATATTGTAGAGGCTTATATCATGGTGGAGGTACCAAGGTAAAAAGAAATACCAAAGGTCATTCTTCGCGAATTGATAGGTAGTGATAGATAGCATGGAGATTGGGAATGAGAAAGAATAGTGTGA
The DNA here is from genome assembly GCA_947177465.1 of uncultured Lachnospiraceae bacterium. Classification (GTDB taxonomy): domain Bacteria; phylum Bacillota; class Clostridia; order Lachnospirales; family Lachnospiraceae; genus Acetatifactor. Next base: position 7,235 of record CAMWUP010000007.1, on the reverse strand, counting down.
AGAGTACCCGTATAAACGGGGAGGTGCAGAGAGTGCTGGCGGAGATTATCCGCGGGGATATTAAGGACCCGCGGATAAGTCCTCTGACCAGTGTGGTTTCTGTGGAGGTTGCACCGGATTTAAAGACTTGCAAGGCGTGGATTAGTGTGTTGGGAGACGATAAGGCAAGGGAGGATACCTACAAGGGCTTAAAGAGCGCGGAGGGCTATATCAAAAACCAGCTTGCCAGAACAATTAATCTGAGAAATACGCCGGAGATTACCTTTATTATGGACCAGTCTATCGAGTACGGCGTCAATATGTCCAAGAGGATAGACGAGGTGCTGCGGCAGGATAATTAGATTGAAAAGAAATTATTGTCTTGATTTGAGATTCCCCAAAGCGGAATCATGGAGGTAGTATGGATTTACTGAAGGAGTGCCAAGGAGCAGAACGCATCGGAATCAGCACGCACATCAGACCGGACGGAGACGCCGTGGGTTCAGGTATGGCATTGTATCTGTATCTGAAAAAGCTGCTTCCCGATACGGAGGTGAAGCTCTTTATGGAAACGCCGCCCGACTGTTTCGGATATCTGAAGTATTTTGAGGATATTGATTCCGAATATGCTTACGATAAAGTATTTGATGTCTTTTTCGTACTGGATACCGTGCCCGACCGTCTGGGAGAGGCAGAGAAATTTTTTGCCGGGGCAAAAAAGAGAATTAATATAGACCATCATATCAGCAATCAGAATGGCAGCGGCGATATCAATGTGGTGAAGCCGGAAATCGGCTCTACCTCGGAGGTGCTCTACGGACTGCTTGATGAGGCATATCTTGACACTGATATTGCGGCTGCGCTGTATACGGGTATCATTCATGACACCGGCATATTTCAGTATTCGAACACAACGCCGCAGACGCTGCGGATTGCGGCGAGGCTGATGGAGTTTGGATTTCCCTTTTTCAAAATTATTGAGGAGAGCTTTTATCAGAAGACCTATCGGCAGAATCAGATACTCGGCAGGGCGCTGATGGAGAGCATCCGGTTTATGGATGGCAGATGCATTGTAAGCTGTGTGGACAAAAAAATGATGCAGTTTTATCATGTAGAGCCGACGGATTTAGATGGTATTGTCAATCAGCTCCGCAATATCAAGGGCGTAAACTGCGCTATTTTCCTGTACGAGACAGGGCTGATGGAATACAAGGTCAGTATGCGTTCCGATGAAATGATAGACGTGTCCAGGGTAGCCGCTTATTTTGGCGGCGGCGGACATGTGCGGGCGGCGGGCTGCACCATGAAGGGAACGGTGCACGATGTCATCAATAACCTGTCCTTACATATTGAGAAGCAGTTAAAGGAAAACGAAGCATGTACAACGGAGTCATAAATATTTACAAAGAAAAAGGATTTACTTCCCACGATGTGGTGGCAAAAATGCGCGGGATTTTACAACAGAAAAAAATCGGGCATACGGGCACTCTTGACCCTGAAGCGGTCGGAGTGCTTCCTGTATGTCTGGGAAATGCGACGCGGCTTGCCGATATGCTGACGGACAGGGACAAGGAGTATGAGGCGGTTATGCGCCTTGGCGTAACGACGGATACGCAGGACATGTCCGGAACGGTTTTAGAGGAAAAGCCGGTTCTTGCCTCCGCCGCAGAAGTGGAGGCCGCCATGGAATCCTTTGTCGGCGGTTACGAGCAGGTACCGCCCATGTACTCAGCGTTAAAGATAAACGGAAAAAGGCTGTATGAGCTGGCGAGGGAAGGGCGCGAGGTGGAGCGGAAGCCCCGCCGCGTGTCTTTGTACGGTATAGAAATCCTGTCCATGCAGCTTCCTGAGGTGAGCTTTAGGGTATCCTGCTCCAAGGGAACCTATATCAGAACCCTCTGCCACGATATTGGAGGGAGTCTGGGCTGCGGAGCCGCTATGTCGTCCTTGAAAAGGACAAAATCAGGCTGTTTTACGCTGGATACGGCAATCACCCTTTCCAGACTTGAACAATTGCGGGATGAGAAAGCAATAGAAAAGGTATTGGTACCTGTGGACGCCATGTTTGACGGGCTGGCGGCGGTTCATGTGCCGGATATTTATATCAGGGCGGTGCAGAATGGCAATTTCTTTTCTTTGCATCAGATTATGGAGCGCCGTATGTTCGGATTTGACGAGGAAGTCAGAGTGTATGACAGCGCAGGCCGCTTTTACGGCATTTATGTATTTGACGGGGAAGCGGGGATTTTTAAACCAAGGAAGATGTTTTTGTAAGAGGGGAATAGTCATAAAACTCAAACTGCAAAAGGATTGTTTTTCGGCGCATTTTGTATTATACTATAGAGAAATGCCGTATATGGTGGCGAATGGCTGTGTACGGCATTTATAACGAATGAATTAAGGATGGTGCGAGATATGGCATTATTAGAACAATGGAGAGAGATGGCATATTCCCAGACAACGGACAAGCAGGAGCTGCAAAAGCTCTGGGCGGCCTATTTTGAGGAAGAGAAGAACATTTATGCAGAGCTTTTAAAGACGCCGGATACGGTGGTGACTGGTACGGTGAAAGAGCTTGCGGAAAAATTCGGCATAAGCCTGATGAGCATGACGGGCTTTTTGGACGGTATCAACGACAGCTTAAAGGAAGCCAACCCCATCGAGGAGATGGAAGAGGACACCGTGGTAAACCTTGGCTTTGACAAGGCGCTGCTCTACAAGAATATGGTGGCGGCAGAGGCGGACTGGCTGTACAATCTGAAAGAATGGAATGATATTTTCGACGAAGAGACGAGAAAGGCGCTCTATAAAGAGCAGAAGGCTTCCACAACAATCCGCAAGGCCCCGAAGGTGTACCCGAACGACCCTTGTCCCTGCGGCAGCGGCAGAAAATATAAAAAGTGCTGCGGTAAAAACAAATAAAAGCCTTGCAGGCGGTATTATGGGAAAGGGACGATATGGAAAGCAGAGTGAATCAGGCTGTGGCACTATTTGAATCCGGATATAACTGTGCCCAGTCCCTTTTTGCCGCTTATGCGGATTTGCTCGGCATGGACAGGGAGGCGGCATTAAAGCTGTCAAGCCCTATGGGAGCCGGTATCGGACGCATGCGCGAGGTATGCGGAGCCGTGTCTTCCATGGCTCTGCTGCTCGGCTTAAAGGAAGGCAACAGCAATGCCGCAGACGAAGAAGCAAAAAAGCGGATTTATGAAAAGACGAGACAGATGGCGGATGCTTTCAAGGATATAAACGGCAGCATTATCTGCAGGGAGCTTTTGGGAATTGACGGACGCGAAGAGAGCGCGGCTCCCTCTGTGAGGGATGCCGCTTATTATGCATCGCGTCCCTGTCCCCGCCTGATTGCCTGTGCAGCCCGTATTGTGGAGGAGATGCTGCTTTCCGGTGAAAGTGCTTTGTGCTGCGTTGGTGAAGAAAAGAGAAAGGCATGAATAAGCATGGAAATAGCATTGGCAGTTGTGTTGTTTATTGTAGGAATTGTATTGATTGTAAAGGGCGGAGATTATTTTGTGGACGCGTCGTCGTGGATTGCTGAGGTAAGCGGCGTGCCCAAGCTGATTATCGGGGCAACCGTAGTCAGCCTGGCGACAACGCTGCCGGAGATGCTGGTGTCGGTTAGGGCGGCGGTAGAGTCAAGAGCGGCGGAGTCTGCTTCTATGGTCGAGATGTCAATCGGAAATGCAGTCGGCAGCGTAACAGCCAATATTGGTCTGATCATGGCGATTTCCCTGCTCTGTATGCCGGCTGTCATAAAGAGAAAAGATTATCTGTTAAAATCCATCCTTATGCTGCTGGCGACAGGGGTTCTTGTGGCAGGCGGTCTCTACGGGAAGATAACGATTCCGTTTTCTCTGATTCTGATAGTGATATTCCTTATTTTTATCGTTGAGAATGTAAAATCAGCTCTTTCGGCCATGAAGGGCGAGGGGGAGCAGACAGGAAAAAGAAAGGCTAAGCCGGAAAAAAAGGAAGTGCTGATTAACCTGATAAAGTTCGTTGTGGGTGCTGTCGGTATTGTGGTAGGCGCAAGGCTGCTCGTGGATAACGGCAGTCTGCTGGCGGCTTATGCCGGCGTTTCCGAGAGGGTTATCGGCGTGACGCTGGTGGCAGTCGGAACCTCCCTGCCGGAGCTTGTGACGACTGTGACGGCGGTGATTAAGAAGCAGTCTTCCCTGTCCCTTGGAAATATTCTGGGCGCCAATATACTGGATTTGACGTTGATTCTGCCTCTCAGCGCGTTGGTTTCGGGACAAGCGCTTCCCGTGACGGCAGCAGCAGCGAAGGTGGATCTGCCTGCCTGTCTGCTGGTAGGCATAATTGCGGTAGTGCCGGCATTGCTTGTTTCCAAATTCAAGCGGTATCAAGGCGTTGCGCTTCTTACCGTTTACATATGTTATGTGGGAGTGACTTGTTTTCTGGTATAAAATCGGTAGATATGATACCGGCTCGGAGCGAAGCGGAGCAGCCCTCCGAAGGAGGAACCATCAGAATCTGTGTGTTAACATGGAGGTGTTATGAAAAAGAAAAAAGTACTGCGTCTGATAAGGGGCGTATTGCTGTTGTGTATAATAGTATGTTTGGTTCAGTTGTGCCGGACATACTATTTGTCTTTCCGGCACAGGCAGAAGCAGGCCGCTATGGGGGAAAGGCGCTGGGAAAATATGCAAGGTGCGGCAGACGATGCTGCAGACGGAGGAACGCCCCGCGGTGAGGCGGCAGGGGAAGCCGCCGATGTGCCGCCACAACCCCGAATACTTGCCGGACTTGGCGGTTTATATGAGGAAAATCATGACCTTGTGGGCTGGCTCTCCATTGAAGGCATGAAAATTGATTATCCTGTTATGCAGTGCGGTGACAATGATTATTATTTGAATCATGATTTTTACGGAGAAGAGGATAAGTATGGCTGTCTGTTTGTCAAAGACATTGCGGACGTGAATACACCGGCGGACAATTTTGTCATCTATGGGCATAACATGAAGGATGGTTCTATGTTCGGCGATTTAGATTTGTATAAAAAAGAAGCTTTTTATCGGGAACATGCTACAATCCGCTTCGATACGTTGTATGAGGAGCGTACTTATGAAATTGTGGCGGTGTTTTTGTCAAGGGTCTACGATGCAGAGGAAGAAGGTTTTCGGTATTATGACTTTTATGAGGCAGAAACGCAGGAAGAGTTTATTTATTTCTATGAGAACATCAAAAGCGCGGCGCTGTATGAAACCGGCGTTACAGCGGAATACGGCGATACCTTCCTGACGCTTTCGACCTGTGCCTACCATGAGGAGGATGGACGTTTTGTAGTGGTTGCGAAAAGAGTGGATTAGCTTCCTGTGTCAGTGAATGCGAAATCTTGTTTTTTCAGTAAATATATGGTAATCTTATTATACTATTCTGATTTATTTACCGAAAAAGAGGTGGCGCAATGAAAAAAATCAAATTTATGAGGAAGGCATGGAAGAAATTTGCTGCTGTTTTTTTGAGTATGATACTGACGGTAGGTCTTGTGTCAGGAGCACTGCCGCTGGAGGTTTTGGCGGAGGGCGATAAGATTGTCATTATAGAGCGTCTGACGCTGGAGGGTTATGACGGAGAGGAGCAGATTCCGGATGGGCTGCTTTTGGGCGGATATACCGTACATGGAACCGGCAGTCCAGATAAGCCGATACCGGCTGAAAGCATGACTTATTCCATAAAGGGCAATGTGATTACCTGGCAGATTGAAATTGAGCCGGAAGAGGATTTGAAGCAGATATGCCTGAATGTGCAGAATGTATACGAAAATGCAGAAACAGCAGAGTATTGCTGGTCGCGCAATATATCTGACGATTTGACTCCGCGCATACAGATATTTGAGGATACCTTGTATTTGATTCGTCTGATGGACGTGAATACCTTTTATAAAGATGTATACATTGGCGAGGGGCGGACCTTCAACTCGCTTGGGCAAAGCATGAGCGCACCTGCAACAATGAAGGAGAATCATATTTTTAAGGAATGGAACACGGCAGAGGGAGATTTTTCTTTAGACATGAAAGCTTCCAAGCCGATGGTGTTATATGCTGTTTATAGCGGACATCCGACGAAGGATGCATGGGTATGGAACTATGACAGTAAAGAGCACTGGCTGGAGTGTACCTGCGGAGAGAGAGAAAACGTGGAACTCCACACAGAGGATGGGGGAACAGTAGTCAAAGAGCCGACGGATACAGACCCCGGGGAGAAGACTTACCGGTGTACCCATTTAAACTGTCCGTATGAGCGTTCAGAAGTCATTCGTTCCTCCATAAATTACAATATTACCATGAACGGCTATAACAATGGAGATGAACTGCCGGTTACGGCAAATATCGAGCTTTGGCTGTGGAAAGTGGGAAGCAGTTCAGGGGAAGTGCCCCAAAAGGTGGAGCTGACGCGTACAAGGATAGAGGGAAATAAGTTTTTCTATAGCTGTGCTGTTCAGGACCTGGATACTTATGCAGAGGCGTATCTTGTAGACGGGAGCGGTTTTAGATTTCCTTTGATAGATGCGTTTCTGAATGACGGCGTATATGAAAAAGAATTTGATTACTACCGTTTCCGTTTTATGAATGGAAGCGAAGTTTGGGATGAACAATATTTGTTTTCCAGTACATGGCTGCAGGAGCCGCCGACGCCAACAAAAGAAAACCGTGTGTTTGGCGGCTGGGAGACATCTGATGGAACCATTGTAAATCTGTCTGACTTAAGAAATAGCGCTGTTATGGAAAAAACTACGCTATATGCGGTGTGGAATCATCCCGAGGGAGACACGTGGAAATGGATGTCAAGCGGAGACAATCACTGGAGAGAATGTGACTGCGGTGATAAAGAGGGTGGTCATACGGCAGACTGGGACGAAGGTGTGGTGACGAAAGAGCCTACCGATACTGAGCAGGGAAAGAAGGTTTATACATGTCAAACCTGTGGTCTGATGAAAGAAGTCGTGCTTTCCATAACAGGAGAGGAAAAAGAAGAAGGCGGAGATGAGACCGGCGGGGGCGGTAATGAAGAAGGCGGCGATGAATCCGGAAGCGGAAACGAGGGAGGAGGAAATGAATCCGGAGACGGAAGCGGAAGTGGAGGAGGAAGCGGTTCCGGTTCAGGCACAGGAAGCGGAAGTGAGGGAGACGGCTCCGGTTCAGGAGACGGAAGCGGAAGTGAAGGAGGCGGAGACGGCTCCGGAACAGGAGACGGAAACGGAAGTGAGGGAGGCGGAG
>CAMWUP010000006.1 GCA_947177465.1 uncultured Lachnospiraceae bacterium | reverse complement strand
AATATACAACATGCACAATTCGGGACTGGCAAATAAGAGTTTCGCAATTACCTAACCATAAATAAAAATGACTACGGGTATCTGCCTGATGGCGCAATACTCCATAGTCATACAATTTCTGCTCCGCTGTCAAAACACACAGACAGGCAGCCGGAAAACAAAAAACATGACCGTACAGTCATGCTCTCTTTTCTATATTTGGACATAAGTATAGTAAGCACATGTAAGGCAGATACGTCAACTATTTAGTTTACCGCTTTCTCCATCATCACAATGCTTAACATATACGTCCTCTCTTTCTGTATCTTTATTGGCAGCAAAAAAAGTTTTTCTGCTACGATGTGTAAATAATAACACGTTTATTCCTTTCTGTAAAGAATTTCTTTTCGTCTACCACTGAATCAAATCATAGTTAAATTCACTGTCCAGTGCAGCCTCTTCTCCCGACTGAAATTTTAATACCCAGCCGGACGCCTCATGCACCAGCCGGATTTCTTCTCTTGCTTCCTCCGGCAGTCTCCCCGAAGCACTGTAATATCTGGTCACAAACCCCTTCATGTCGGTATTGTCGCAAAAACCAAAATCCACGAAATCACTTCTGTCTATGCCATCGCCACTTATACTGACGCTGTTATCCTTAAAATATACATCATTGATGCGCCAGCATGCTGTATTCGGATAATACAAATCCGCAAGCTTTTCTGCATGCCCGCCGGCAAATGTAAATACTGCCATTGTGATGGTATCACCCGCCAAAAGCTCCGGAATCCCATCGCCGTCAAAATCATGAAGCCCCAGATAAACCCATTGGTCCATAGGATTATAAATCTCAGAATCACGCCTGCTATGATACGGGTCGGCAAGGTACTTCTGCAGATTACATATGACATATAAATATGCCCTCTGCCATGCCGCTTCCTCTTCCCTTTCAGATAGTTCTTCTTCCCAAGCCTGCGTCATTGACACCGACATCGTCATTTCAGCAGCAGCCTGATGTACCGGCATATTCTCCCGCACATGCAGGTAGGAATTTGCCGGCAGATAGGAATTTGCACATGCAGTCAGAAATACACATACTGATAAAAATGTACACACTGCAATTTCTTTCCTGTCGTTTTTCCACATGGTCTCTGTCCTCTCTGCTCCTTTTCTCTTTCCATATTTCTCTATACCTATATAGTAGGAAAAAAAATGGCAATAGTACAAAAATGGGCAAAAAAATTTTTTGTGAAACAATATCTTGTAAAATAGCGCTTGCAAATCTTCCCTGCCCATGCTACAATCAGAAAAAGCATTATTATATCAGAACATTCTATTCTGTAAACCGTCAAATCTTTTTCTCGGAAACCTCAATGCTTTTATTCCCAAACACAATAAGAGCAGGCGGTTTTCAGAAAAACCTCCTGCAGTCAGGAGGTAATGTATGAACGATACAGACAACAGCTTATTCATGGATGCAGTATCCATGGCAGACGGCAGCAGCACAGGAAAACCTGTGGAAGAGACGGGCGTCCCGCAGAGAAACTACAAGGACACCGTATTCCGCCTGCTTTTTAACGACAGGGAAAACCTACTCTCCCTGTTCAACGCAGTCAACGGGACGTCATACTGTAAGCCGGAGGAATTGGAAATCATCACCTTGCAGAATGCAGTATATCTAAGGAAGCGCTGATTAAATCAGCACTTCCTTAGAGCCTCCGGCGGATGCACACGGATTTGCAAAGGAATGTGCCGCTTTGCGGCGCAAATCCGGTGCGGGAAACGCTTTAATCAGCGTTTCCCTAAGCATAAAAAATGATTTGTCCTTCCTTATAGACTTCCGGATGTACCTGTATGAGCACCAGTCCACCTTCAGTCCTAACCTGCCGCTCAGGGATTTGTTTTATGTGGCAAGGCAGTACGAAAAGCTGACGCTGGGGCAGAACCTGTACAGCCATCATCCAGTCAAGCTGCCGACACCCCATTTTATCGTCTTTTATAACGGCACAGACAAACAGCCCGAGACGAGAAAGATACGACTTTCTGATGCCTATGAGGTACAGGAAGCGGAAAAGGAACTGGAGCTTTCCGTGACCGTCCTTAACATCAACAGCGGGTATCACGAGGAACTAAAGGAAAAGTGTCAGGCTTTGAAAGAATATGCAGAGTATGTAGCAAGAGTAAGAGAACACACAAGAGAACGCCCTCTGCATGAAGGGGTGGAACTTGCAGTAAGCGAATGTATCAGAGAAGGGATTCTAAGGGATTTCCTGTTACAAAACCGTGCGGAGGTAATCAGTATGAGCATATTTGAATACGACCAGGAAGCGCATATGAAGCTTCTAAAAAAGGAATACTACGCCGACGGATGGGAGGATGGAAGAGAAGAAGGAAGAGCGGAAGGACGAGCGGAAGGAATAACCGCCGGAAAAGCAGAAGGAGGGGCATTAGTCCTTATTACTCTTGTGCAAAACTGGATAAAACGTGGTTTAAAGGAGGAAGAAATTGTCAACTTGACCGAAGAACCACAGGAAAAGATGCGCCGACTGATACAAATCATAAAAGAAAACCCGGAAATGGACAACGAACAGATTCGAAGGGTTTGGTAAAGGACGGACAAGATGGAAGTAAAATTTTATGAAAACGTAGAGGACTCCCTCTTAAAATTTGCCGTTATCATAGCACGCTCGGAAGGAAAATGGGTATTCTGCAAGCATAAAATGAGGGATACTTATGAATGTCCCGGCGGACACAGGGAACTGATTTCGGAACAAAGTTCCTCAGAGACTGCTTTTGAGTCCATCGACGAGACCGCCATAAGGGAGCTGCGGGAAGAAACCGGCGCTGTCGATTTTGACATCGTGCCGCTTTGCGTATATTCCGTGACGGGGAAGACACGAGTGAACTCCACCGGAGAAGAAACCTTCGGCATGCTTTACTATGCAGATATCAGAAGTTTTGATAAAGAACTGCACAGTGAAATGGAAAAAATAATCCTGTCGGACCAACTTCCTGGCAAATGGACCTATCCTCTTATCCAGCCCCTGCTGATAAAAGAATATTTGCGCAGAAATATGGAGCGACTTCAGTTTGTGCACACTGACGGCAGCGATACGGCATTTATTTCCTTATGCCACACCTTGGACGATTTTCTCAATCAGCTTGTGGGAGGAGAAGAAAACAGGGCAGAATATGTGTCGTACAATGCCCTCGATGATATTCACGACGTAATTGTCATATATGATGGCGATTATCCCATAGGCTGTGCCGGCTTTAAAAAATATGACGACACATGCGCTGAGGTCAAACGCGTTTTTATCCGGCAGGAATACCGCGGACTGGGTATATCCCACAGGCTGATGGCGCTTTTGGAGACTGCAGCGAAAGAGCAGGGCTATCGCTATTTTATTTTGGAATCCGGCGCTCCTCTTATTGCCGCAATGTCACTATATACCAAATCCGGCTATGAGATAATACCGAATTACGGTCCCTACAAGGACATGAAAGAATCCATCTGCATGAAAAAAGCGCTGTAGCGCGCCATAAACTGCAATACATAAACCATCAGCACCACCATCAAATATATTTTTCAACCATCGGAGGTAATTATGCTTCAGGCACTTTACAACGTACCGGAATACAACGAAGAACTGATTGACAGCGCCGTCGCAAAAATGATGGAAGCACTGTCCATTGAAAAAGATTTGCGCTCCGGCTTAAGGGTGGTGATAAAACCCAATCTGGTGATGGCGAAAAGTCCTTCCTTTCCCGCCACCACACATCCGCTTGTCATAAAGTCCGTGGCAAAATGGCTTGCGGCGCACGGCGTCACTGACATTACTCTTGCAGAAAGCTCCGGCGGCCTCTACAATGGCGAATACATGAAAAATGTATATCGTGTCTGCGGTATGCAGCAGCTTGCGCCTCTGGTAAGGCTGAATATGGATTTCAGTGCAAGGATTGTAAACTGTCCGGCCGGCTTTCAAAATCATTCCTTCCATATCATAACGCCAATCTGCGATGCGGATTACATTATCAATATCTGTAAGCTGAAAACCCACGCCATGACCGGCTACTCCGGCGGCATCAAAAACCTCTTCGGCACGATTCCGGGACTGGAAAAACCGCAGCTCCACTATCGTTTCCCTGATATCGAGGACTTTTCCCGTATGCTTGTTGAACTTGCCGAAACCGTAAAGCCGGATTTGACCATCATTGACGCCATCGACGCTATGGAGGGTAACGGACCAACCGGCGGTACCTCGCACCCCTTACACATGCTGCTCGCTTCCAAGGACGTCTACACACAGGATTATTTTGCGGCAGGCTTAATGGGGCTTGAGCCAAAAGAAATTGTCATGATACGGCAGGCTGTCGAAAAGGGTCTTGCACTACCTGACAGTATCACTCTGGTCGGCGATTCCATCCCTGAAAACCTGACACCCTTTCAGGTACCTGACACTAAAAAACTTGATTTTACGGGTAATCTGCCCAAATTTTTAAGAAAGCCCTTTACAAAGCTTGCCGGCAGACTTTTAAAGTCCTACCCGCAGCTTCATAAAGAGCTTTGCATCGGCTGTGGAAAATGTGCGGAGAGCTGCCCCGCCCATATTATCGATATCCGCGACAAAAAAGCGCATTTTAAAAGAAAGGGCTGTATCTCCTGCTTCTGTTGTCAGGAAATGTGTCCCATGAAAGCAATTTCCGTCAAAAAAGCATTATAGCTGTTATCGTTACAACATTCTTATTTCATTCCGGCCTCCACCACCGTGCGAAGTACCTGCTCCCCTTTGTGGATTTTATACTGCACAGAGGGGATTGCCGTTTTGGTATAGAGCAGATTGGTATTCGGGTCCGCAAAAATAATGTGCCCTGCTGCCGCGATTTTTTCCGAAGCATCGATTTCTTCTGCGCTTACCTTGCAGTAAGAAACGTCATTTCCTGCACAGGCTCCGTTATCATTCTCTTCAAAATAAAAGCCGACAGGTTCAAAATCTCCGCCATTCACCGCAAAGCCGCAGTCATATGCCTCACATGCTGTTCCACTTGTAATACGGTGCTCCCTGACATGCCCGTTTTCCGTAGGTGTCAAGGTCGTCTCCACGCAAATCCCAGGATAAGGACTCCATCTGGAATAAACGCCCGTCTCCGTAATTTCCGATTTTTCACAGATACGCCTTACATACACATAGCCGTCTATCACAAATGCCAGCATACTGTCCGGCGCATTTTCGTGCAGTTCATAGCACGATTTTGCAATACTTATGCCAAATTTGGAATCATACGCAAACTTTCCGTATTTTTCCACAATATGTCCATGTCCATTCGGACTGTACACCCCCGGAGTAAAAGCCGTCACATGGCGGTCATACCGGCGCACATACATATCGGCATATTTCATAGGACACCCCATGGGGCAGCCTGCCCTTCCTGCCCAAAGAGGCGCTTCTTCTGCCGTCCAAAAGGGATGGTCATCGGGCAGCATAAGAAATCCGAAGGTTTTCATCGCCCAGTATGGTGAACCGGGTGCATTGTAACGCTCCGACATAGTAAGATTGGGATAACCGTAGCCTATGGTGAGGATGCCATCCCTGTCAAAAATCGGGCGCTTCATCCAGCTTCGCAGATGTCTCGCAATCAACCCCTTCATAACAGAAACCGGAAAAGGCTCAATACCGGCTGTCAGACATGCGCTGAAGAAACTTACCTGTGAAAAGCGATAGGTAAGGGAACGTCCGAAGGGAATCGCATCGCCGTCCTCATCAAACCAATAGATAAACTGCTTTGCAAACTCACATGCTCTTTCTTTGTAAAGCGCTGCCCTCTCAGGGTCTTCCGCTTCCATTACCTTCGCATAAAGCAGGCAGTAAAAATGGATGGCAAAGGAAATGTAATAGTCCTTCTGCCCTGAGTCACCGTCCTGATACCAGCCCTCTCCCAGATAAAAGGTCTCCAGCCCCTTTAAATACTCCTCCAAAACCGTAGGATTGTACGGTCTGTTCACTTTTTTCAGGGCGATATTGACAAGCACGGCAAACAGTATCCAGTTACATACCGGCAATGGATGCGCATTTATTTGATTCAGATATTTGCACAAATTGTCCTTTTCCCGTTCGCTTAAGGGTTCCCACAATACCTCGGGGGCAAACATAATGCCGTAAGAAATTGCCGCCATCTCTACAAACCTTTGGTCGAAATCCTTACATTCTCCCCAATACTCCGGATTTTCCGCATCCGTTCCGGCACATAACCCTCTCTTATAAATTTCCTCAAAACCACTGTCCCTGCCGCCTCCTGCCCAGTAAGGCGTCAATCCCCACAAAGGTCTCGAGAACGCCTCCATCCATGTCGCCTCGATATCATAATGCGCCATCGTCCTGCCAAGCGTAAGCCTCGCCCCGCCCTCACTGTAATAAGGCTTTAACGGCTCTAATATCGACAACATCAACTCCTGAAAATCCCGTTTTGTATGCAAAATTTGAAATTCATGTGGTTTTTTCATTTTTACTCCCTCTGCACATTGCGGTACGCACAAATATCAATAGCAAAGTACTTTTCCTTGTCAGAGGACGCGGCGCAGCAGGCATGTTCTGAAGCCGCCGCGCTGCCGCGTCCCCTGACTACCCAAAACTAATACACTACCAGTAAAGCTTCCAATTCTTTGACATCCTCGTCAGCGCCTCCATATAAAAGTAGTCGCCCCATGAATTACATTCGTCCACCCCATAATGATTACAGGTATTATAAGGCGAATGATTTGAATAAGTACTATGAAGCACCATCCCGTTGGAGGAATCCAAATTCTTTACAGCATAATTATCATACACGGACTTCATCATTTGATTTGCAATCCTTTGGTAATGCTTTGCTTCCTCAGACTTCAAATATTTTATCATTTCCAGCATACCACACACCGCAATGGAGGCTGAAGAGGAATCCCGCGGCTGGTCAGCCCCATCCGTAAATTCCAAATCCCAGAAGGGTACTAAATCCTTGGGCAGATGGGTCAGAAAATATTCTGTCACATGCCGGAACAACTCCACGTATTCCTTTCTGCCCGTATACTTGTATGCCAGTGCAAGGCCGTAAACACCCCACGCCTGCCCTCTTGCCCACGCGGAGCCATCCCGATACCCCTGGCAGGTTGCGCCGTGGTGGGGCGCCCCCGTCTCCATGTCAAAAAAGAATGTATGCCACGTGGAATAATCCTCCCTGATGACATTCGCGACTGCCGTATGGATATGCTTTTCCGCAATCATACGGTATTTTTCGTCGCCTGTCTCCTCCGACGCCCAATAAAGCAGGGGCAGATTCAGGAGACAATCAATGATAAGCCTGTAATTTTCCGGCGCATCCATGGGACCCCATGCCTGAATAAATTCACCGACAGGATGATATCTGGTGATAAGCTGGTCCGCCGCCATAATCGCCGCTTTCTTTCCAATCCTGCTGCCGGTCAGCTTATAACCCGCCACACAGGAGGGCGAATACAGAAATCCCATGTCGTGATGGTCCACTTCGATTTTTTTTTCAATACGGTTCAAAAAGCTCTGCATCTGTGTCTCGCCCGCCAGCCGCAGCCTCTCGTCAAGGGAATACTCATAGGCAAGCCAGATTTCTCCCGTCCAGAAGCCGCAAGTCCAGTAGTCGTTCTCAATTGGTTTATAAAACCCGTTTTCACTGTAGGCGTTCTGGAATTTGTCCGTGAATTCCGGCAGATTCCGCAAAACCTGCCGGTTACAAAAATCCAGAGCTTCCTCTATTTCCTTCTCATTTATTTCCGCATAACCATCAAATCGAATCATAACCTCTCCTTCTTTGTATGCCTTACCCCTTCAGACCTGTAGCGGCAACGCCTTCCACAAAATACTTCTGCAGGCACAGGAACACAATCAGTACCGGAACCAGAGACAGCACGGAGCCTGCCATAATCAGTCCGTAATCGGAGGAGTACTGGCTGATAAACATTTTCAGTCCAAGCTGAATCGTCTTCTTTTCCTGTGTCTTTAAATAAATCAACGGTCCCAGATAATCGTTCCACGTATTGACAAAGGTAAAAATCGTAAGCGTGGACAACGCAGGCTTTGACAACGGCAGCATAATTTTCGCATATATCTTGTACTCACTCATGCCGTCGATTCGCGCAGCCTCGCACAAATCGTCGGGAATACCCTCATAGAACTGCTTCATCATAAATACGCCAAACGCCGAGAACGCCTGCAGGCATATAATAGCGAGGAGCTTGTCGTTCAGCCCCATTTTTCTCATCATGATAAACTGCGGCACCATGTAAACCTGCCACGGCATTGCAATGGTTGCAATATATGCTAAAAATAACCCGTTCTTGTGCCTGAAATGCAGTTTTGCAAAGGAGTATGCCGCAAAGCTGCTGGTTAAAAGCTGCAGGAAGGTAACTACTATTGTCAAGTATACCGTATTCCCCACAAACTTTGCAAACGGAATCTTTGTCCAGATATCCTTATAATTACTGATTTTCGGATTTTCCGGAATCCACACAAAGGGATTCATCTGAAATACTTCCCTGTCGCTCTTGATGGACGCCGACAGCATCCAAAGAAACGGGATAATCATGATGACCGCTATCAGTATTAGAATGATATAGACAATCACTTTGCCTAAAACGGCTTTTTTATGTGCTGATTTCATATTTTTCCTTTCCGTGCCTGACGCTTTCACGGCAGTGCACTAATCTCTTTACTGTGTCAAAAACCGTCACATTTTTTCGGGAAGCACGACACTCCCGTAAACCTCTATCTGCGTCAGCGCGGGAAACGGCGAATCGTCCTCTGCCTTGATAAGTCTGCCAAGCTCCAGCCACTCAATTTCTTTTTCCGCAAAGGTAAGTACATGCGCCCTTCTGCTCTTTTCCAGCGTAAAATCCTCACAGTTCCCATCGGAAAACGTAATGCTTACCTGCTTCCACCAACTGTCATGCGGAAAATCAGATCGGGTATAAAGCAAGATTTTATCCGTTTTGACACAGCGTCCGAAATCCAGCTTCATCACGGCGTCCGCCTGCCTGTTGATGCCCCACGACTCATAGGGCCATTCCCCATGGGAAAGATTTGCCCTGACGCCGTCAATCGCATTTTTTGCTGCAAACACGCTCTCTCCCCTTGTCTCCACATTGGCCGTGGCGTGGGGAAAGCAGGGAACATCCCTGTGCTGGTCCGCAGGATTTAACGCCAGATTGCGGTATGCCAGAATCTCGTCCTCTCTTGCTTTTTCCACGTAAATATAATGTCTGCTGCCGGAAAATACCTTGGGAGAATAGCTGATACGCTTTTCTCCAAACGGAACATAATAGGATACATTGTCTGTAATATAGACAAATGCTTTTCCCAGCGCATCGTCCACCTGCCAGTTGACATGAATGTTTTTTTCCGAGGTTTCCAGCACGATTCTGTCTCCCTCTTCATAAGTATGTATGCAGACCAAATCCGCAAAGTCCTCGCCGCTGCTTACGCAGACGGTATTATCGTTTTTGTCCAATACTTTCAGTGAAAAATAAGCCATTATGCACGTTCCCTCTTCGCCTGTCCTCTAAACTGGATAATGGTTACCACGAGCACCATAATAAAGAGTACCATTGCCACCGCGCTGGAATATCCCAAATCCCAGTCAATAAATGCCTTCTGATAAATGTAGTATACCAATACGGTTGCCGAGGTGGTAAGCTCGCCGCTTCCGCCGCCTGCCAGCATGATTGCAATGTCATATACCTTAAAGCAGTTAATGGTCAGCATAACCACTACAAAAAAGGTTGTGGAGCTGAGCTGCGGCCAGGTAATGTAGCGGAACTTCTGCCATGTATTGGCGCCGTCCAGACTTGCCGCCTCATAAAGCTCTCCTGAAATGCCCTGCAGACCCGCCAGATAGATAACCATGTAATAGCCCATGTACTTCCACACGCTGAACAGAATCATGGATAGAAGCACAAGCCCGCCGGTAAACCACTGCGGCAGGCTTTTCTGCGGCACCTTTAGCACATTGAGCAGTATATTGTTGATAGGTCCCTTGGACGGATGAAAAAGCATCTTCCATACCGCCGTAATTGCCACAAGGGAAGCCACATACGGGAAAAAGGACAGGGTTCTGAAAATCCCTCTTCCTACGACTTTCTGATTTAATATGATTGCCAGTGCAAGAGAGGCAATCATGGTAAGAGGCACGGTACCGATACAGTAAATAATTGTATTTTTCAAAGCTGCACGAAAGAAAATATCATCCGTCAGTCTTGTAAAATTGCCGATGCCTGCCCATTGTATAGGATTGCTTCCATCCCATTTCATAAATGCAAGCGCAAATGCAAATACTATGGGTATCAGCGTAAATACACAAAAACCGATGAAGTTCGGCGCAATAAAAGAATACGCTACCAAATCCCTTTTGGTCTCGCGGCTTAAAAGCTTTCCCGACTTCATGGTGTCTATCTGCCTGTTATAATCTCCGATTTTCGCTATCAGCTTGCGTTTCTTCTTGCTGTCTGTTTCGGTTCTGACCGCTCCGATTAAGGCAGTCAGCTCTTCCTGCAGAGAATTAATTTTTGCCGCCTTTTGAGCGTCATCCATTTTCGGCATGAAAATTCTCCTTTCCTACATAATAGCCGGATATTGTAAGGAGCCGCTCATCACGGCTCCTTTGTCCTATTTTGTCCGGTCATAGAAACCTGCGTTACTGTGCCAGAATCTTTCCTACTTCCGTATTCATTGCTTCAATACCTTCATCAATGCTCATCTCACCTGCCATAATGCTTCCGTGATAAGAGTCGAGCACAGAATTGATTTCAGATACATTGGGTGCATAAGGTACTTCCAGATACAGGTTAGATACGCTCAATGCTTCTCTGCTGGCGTCATCTGTGGGGAAGCCCTCAAGTCCTGTAATCAAATCCTTAACCTCGTCCGTCATAATTGCAGGGAAGTTTCCGCTGGAAGCCATAACTGCCGCGCCTTCTTCACCGCTGACCCACTTCACGAATTCCCACGCTGCGTCCGGTGTATCCGTTGCAGAGGTTACTGCAAGACCGGTGATGGTACCAAGGGTAGAGCCTGCTTCCACACCCTCTGCATGAGGATATTTTACAATGCCCCAGTTGCCGCAGAGACTGGAATCATATTCGCCTGTCTGCAGGTTGGTAATCATGGTTGCGATAAACCAGGAGCCCATGTTAAGCATAGCCACATCGCCGCCGGAGAAAGCTGCTGAGTAATGCAGACCCTCTGTCTTCAAATCCGCATATGTCCTGCACACACCGTCCGCTTCCTGTCCGAGAACCATCTCATAATAAGGCTTAAAAGCAGAATACTCGCCATCTAAGATGGTGTGCTCGCCGTCCAGAACACCAAAGAGCTGTACTGCGCTTCTCCATGTATGGTAATGCGCGCCGTAAATCTGAGAACCAAAGGTTGTGTCGGTAAGCTGTCTTGCAAGAGCATCATACTCTTCAAAAGTCATATCATTGGTAGGATAAGGCACGCCTGCCGCGTCAAACAAATCTTTATTGTAGAACAGCACCCAGAAATCGTTTCTGAAAGGCAGCTCATAAAGCTTTC
Organism: uncultured Lachnospiraceae bacterium; assembly: GCA_947177465.1. GTDB lineage: Bacteria > Bacillota > Clostridia > Lachnospirales > Lachnospiraceae > Acetatifactor. The sequence continues at coordinate 10,437 of CAMWUP010000006.1, read as the reverse complement.
CATCTACCAGCACCTGATCCGTTGCGCCTGCATATTTGCTCAAATCCACACCGTCCGCGCTGATGTAATCGTCAAGCGGAATAATTGCATTTTTCTGTACCAGAGTCGCATAACCGGGAACATCCTTGATGGTAACGACATCAAAGTCAGAGCCGTCGCCTGACAGCTCAGTTGCCAGAACCGTCATATAATCCGTGGAGCCTAAGTCAACCATCTCAATGGTAACGCCTTCATGACTTGCTTCATATGCTTCCTTAATATCCTTCCAGTAAGCTGTTGTTTCCTGATCCCAGATAGCCCACTTCAAGGTAACGGGCTCGCTGCTGTTTTCATCGCCATTGTTATCTGCAGAAGGACCATTGTCCTCCGGCTTAGGTGTGCTTTCGGCGGGAGTTGTGCTGGTGTCATTCCCTCCGTTGTTTTTTGAAGAATCGTCGCCGCAGCCTGTAAGCAGAGTGCCGAGCATTGCGGTTGCCAGTAATACGCTTAAAAATTTCTTTTTCATCTTACTTCATCCTCCTTTTTAACTGCAGAAGCTTTCTCTTTGCTTCTGTTTGCAATAAGTTTAACTGAATTTAACCGAATATAACATGGAAAAACTTTATATTCTATTCACATTTTATTCACATTTTTGCGTACTTATATCTGTAAGCACTTACAAAATATGTAATTTTTTAAACGATAATGCAATTTTTTTATCTGCCGTCCAAAACAGAATTTTTGATTGCCTTCCTCTATGGTTTGATAGTATAATGCAAAAAAGGAGACGTTATGAAAAAACTGCGTTCTTTCGGCAACATTCAAAAGAGAATATTGTTTGTCACTTTGTCCTGTATTCTGGGTATGTGCCTGATTATCAGCTATACCAGCTACTATATTTTTCAGAACTACCTGCTGCAGAGCATGATGCAGTCCACCGAGACAAGTCTGCTCTTTTTATCGGACACGCTTGACAACAGCCTGAATGACGTCTGTCGTATGGCACAGTTCTGCCAGAACAACAGTAATATTGCATCTTACATAGAAAACAATCCCAATCCCGGCAGCGTGCTTGCCGTCAATACCTATGACAGAATGTTAGAGGAATACAACAGCAACGCCTCCAAGCTTTATATGCCGCGCGTTGCCGTTATTACAAACGAACATTTTTTGCAAATCTGCACCAACAGCACCTACTCCACCACGGCAGACCTCGCTGCGGAGGTTCCGAAGCTCCCCTATTTTGACACGCTGCTTTCGGATTCCGACTATAATTTTTCCGTCGGCATTATAGCTGACCCTTTCCTTCGGACCAGCAGAATGGTACTGCCCATTATCCGTCCCATTACATACAAGTTTAATGCCGTACAGGGCGGCTATCTCTTTATTGAAGTGTCTGCCGATTTATTTACCAGTTCTTTTAAGCATTATTCTCTCGCCGAGGACAGCTATCTCTACCTGACTCTCTGCGAGCATCACTATATCTGGAAAGACGGCGCGCTGACAGAGCTTTCCGCTCCCTATGAGATAACGGACGATTTGACGGACTCTGCCCTGACGCCGCAGGCGTTGATTTATCAGGTCAAGGCTGAGGATACGGAGCGCATCATTATCAGCACACCCCTGAATATGCCCGGCTGCTATATCAGCCAGAGCGTTTCTGCCAGCGAGCTTTCAGGACAGCGCATGTTATTTATGAAAATGATTGGCGCCACCCTTATCGGGATAATGGCAATCGGCGGTCTGCTGATGCTCATCATGAACCGCACGATTCACACGCCTCTGACGCGTCTTCGGGACAAGATACAGCGCATTGCCGAGGGCGATTTTTCTCGGGAACCGGCCATCGAATGGAATCATGAACTGGGGGAAATCGGCAGAGGCATCAACAATCTGTCTGAAAGCGTCACCCTGCTGATGGACAAGCGTATCGAGGACGAAAAACAGAAGCGGGATTTAGAGTACCGGATGCTGCAAAGCCAGATTAATCCCCACTTTATTTATAACACCTTAAACTCTATCAAATGGATGGCTACCATACAGGGCGCCAACGGCATCTCCGAGATGACCACCGCGCTCTCAAGGCTCTTAAAAAGCATTTCCAAGAGCAAGCAGCTCCTGATTCCCATCAGAGAAGAGCTGTCTTTTCTAAAGGATTATTTTACCATACAGAATTACCGGTACGGCGGCACCATCACCTTTTTGCTGCAGGTAGACGATGCTTCCATATACGATAAGGAAATCGTTCGTTTTACCCTGCAGCCGCTTGTAGAAAATGCAATTTTCCATGGTATTGAGCCCAAGGGCGGAACCGGTCACATTACCGTCCACGCCTGCTACGAGACTGCGGCAGAAGCCCCTGTGCGCAATATCCGCATTGATGTCACAGATGACGGTGTGGGCATGTCCCCTCAGAAAGCGGCACAGATTCTGTTAGACAACAACGACAATAAGGCTGACTTTTTCCGTGAAATCGGCGTCAGCAATGTGCACAAACGGCTGCAGTATGAGTTTGGAGAAGCATATGGCATCACAATAGCCAGCGCAGTTGGCGAATTTACCACCATGACCATCCGCATACCCGAAAGCCAAAACCTGCCCATTTCTGCAAAAGAACAGGACTGAAGGGAGATTCTATATGTATAAGGTATTGATTGTTGACGATGAAATTCTGGTACAGGTAGGCATACAGTCCATGCTGAGCCAGACCGGGCTTAACCTGCAGGTATGCGGAACTGCCGCAAACGGACAGGCTGCCCTGCATATTATTGAGGAGGAAGCTCCCGACATCGTAATCACAGACGTCAAGATGCCCGTTATGGACGGTCTTGAGCTTGCCAGAACCTGTCAGGAAAGGTACGGCAGCACAGGTCCTTCCTTTATCATTCTCACCAGTTACGAAGACTTCCAGATGGCAAAAAAGGCGCTGACCTATCAGGTATCCGACTATCTGATAAAGCTGGAGCTTACCCCCGAAGCTTTACAGGAATCCCTGAACCGCGCCCTTTCCAAGCGGCAGCCGTCAAAAGAGCCGGAATCCGCATCCGCTTTTTTGACGTATCCCTTTTATGATAAGTTTTTTATCAGTCTCTTACACAATTTGTTTGAGTCCGAGGAACAGATTGCCCTGCAGAGCAGGGATTTGAAGCTGGATTTCCACTATGAGGGCTATGTGTGCTGCTATGGAGAAATCATCAGTTCGCAGGCGGATGCGCTTTCCCCCGAAAAGCAGTTTTCTCTTTTTACCTCTTCTCTCCAAATGATACGGGAGCTTGTCACAAAATATATGCCCTGCTATGCGCTGTCACTGGATACGCGTCATTTTGCCCTGCTTTTCTGTTATGAGACACTACCCACAGACGCCGGACAGGATACCTTCCCTGCCATTGGAGAAGGTTACGCCGAAAAAATCACGGATATTTTAACGCATATAAGCGCCACTCTGCAAAATTATTACAACGTCACCCTCCGCTGCGGCATCGGCAGTCTGGTAAATGCGCCCTCTGCTGCAAGCGATTCTTACCAGTATTCCAGACAGGCATATCAGGAAAGCTCTTCTGCACAGCCCATTGTCTTTTTTGAGCAGCTTGACAACAATGCCGCGCATCATTCCTTCAACATTGGGCTTTTCAAAAATGATTTGTGCAAGGCGTTTGAAGAATACGATGCAGAAATTTTGTGCAAAACGATAGACGCCATAAGCGAGCTTTTCTCGGCACATCCCCGTTATTATGTGCAGGCGCTGGACGCCGCCTGCAACATACTCTATCTCTCCATCTCCATGCTGCCGGACGGAGAAAGCGTTATTTCGGAGCTGTTTGCAGACTCTCCCACCGGCTACCGCTCCATCTATATACAGAGCACCGTAGAACAGGTTATCGGCTGGCTGGACAGCTTTGGTAAAAAATTATCGGCGCTTTTTGAGGAAAGACGAAAGGATTACAAGAACCATATCGTCGTCAGCGTTAAAAAGTATATTAACGAGCATATTGCCGAGCGTCTTTCCTTAAACGAGGTTGCCGCCATATTCAATATCAGCCCCAGCTATTTAAGTCAGCTCTTTGGAAAGTACAATGACACCGGTTTCAATGAATATATCAATATCTGTAAGGTCAATGAGAGCAAACGGCTGCTTACGGACGGCAATTTTAAAGTATATGAGGTTGCAGATATGATGGGCTTTGAAAGCGCCTTTTATTTTAGCAAGGTTTTCAAAAGAATAGAGGGCGTATCGCCTACGGAATACCTGAATACACAGTATGTATAAGCATTACAGGAGGAATCAGCCATATGGAAATGCAATGTAAAAAAGCAGCGGAAGGTTTTACGAAAGCACTGAAGAAATTCGCACCCTTTCCAAAAGCGTCAGAAAGAGAAGCTTACGAGGCACTCTCACCCGCCTTACGGGAATGTATCATAAAAGAAGGCGATGCCTTTCTTGGCTGTGAATATCCGGCAATCCGCGCCACCGATTTTATGAGCTTTATGCGGACGGGAGACAGAGTATCCTTTGAAAACCTGTATTTTGCCAGACGACATGCCCTGTGCGGGCTGGCAGCCGCAGAATGTACGGAGCGGCAGGGCAGGTTTCTGGACGATATCATCAACGGAATTTTTACCCTGTGTGAAGAAAGCGCATGGCAGCTTCCGCCGCACAATACGTACCGGCGGGACGCACCGCAGTTTCTTCTTCCCGACATCACCCGCCCTGTGCTCGATTTGTTTGCCTGCGAAACCGGCGCGCTTCTTGCCTGTACCGCTTACCTTTTGGGAGAACAGCTCGACGCCGTCAGCCCCTTCATCACCACCGGCATCCACAAAAAGCTTAAAGAACGCATCATAACCCCATACTTAAACGAGCATTTCTGGTGGATGGGAAAGGGCGCAGAGCCCATGTGCAACTGGACGGCATGGTGCACACAAAATGTTCTGCTCACCGTCTTTCTCGGAGATTTTAGCGAAGCTGTCAGGAAACAGGTCTTTTTAAAAGCTGCCGAAAGCCTGGATTATTTTTTGAAGGATTACGGCACGGACGGCTGCTGCGATGAAGGCGCACAGTATTACCGCCACGCGGGACTCTGTCTCTGTAACGCTCTGGAAATTCTCAATATCGTATCAGACGGCGCTTTCACGCCGCTTTTTGAGACGGAAAAAATAAAGAACATTGCCGCATACATCATGCATATGCATGTGGCGGACAAATACTATTTCAATTTTTCAGACTGCTCTCCCGTCGCAGGACGCGCGGGTGTGCAGGAATATTTATTTGGAAAATACACCGGACAGCCGGCGCTTATGCAGTTTGCCGCTGACGACTTTCGAGCTGCAGACGGCGGACTGTACGCCGACGAAGTAAACCGGATAAGCCTCTATCACCGGCTTCAGAATATTTTTTACCAAAAAGAAGTTCTGTGCTACGACAAACCGGTTTCTGTCCCCCCACAGGATATTTTTTATGAGAGCGTCGGACTGTTTCTTACCCGAAACGATTTGTTTACGCTTGCGGTAAAAGCGGGGGACAATGCGGACAACCACAATCACAACGACACAGGCAGCTTTACCCTGTACAAAAACGGACAGCCTGTATTTGCGGATATCGGCGTGGAGAGCTATACAAAAAAGACCTTCTCACAGGACAGATATGAAATCTGGACCATGCAGTCCGGCTACCACAACCTCCCTACCCTGATGGGACTGGATGAAAAGGACGGCTCTGCGTACCATGCTGCGGATGTCGCCGTTTTGTGCGGCGATGATGTGGCATCCCTTTCTATGGAACTGGCCGGCGCATATCCCCTTCAGTCATGTGCAGGCTTACATGCCCCTGCGCACAGTCATACCCGTCCGGAGACTGCAAACCCTGCTCTCTCCTATCGGCGCAGCGTGGCTCTTCACAAGAAAGATAACCGCGTGGTAGTCACGGATACCACCAGTCTTTCCGACGTCGTGCTGAATTTTATCACCTATGAAAAGCCTGTCTTAGAAGAGGGGCTGTTAAAAATCGGCAGCCTTGCGACCGCTTCCTTTTCCGGCGCTTCGCCTCTTGCCGTCGAAGTTCTGCCCATTACGGACGCACGCCTGAAAAAGGCATGGGACCACGATTTATACCGCGTGCGTCTTACCATGACAGACAGCGTATTTGTTATGGAAGTAGTCTGATTTGCACAAGGCATGCCATCAGATTCAGATAGCCGGTATATGTCGCCCAAAGCAGGAATAAAAGCATCAGGACGCCGGCCGGCTTTCTGGCGCTGTAAAAAAGAATTGCCGCCACCACCACTAACAGCCAAAGCGCAATCAGCCATGCAAAGGCAAATATCTGCCATTCAAATACAAAAAAGAAAATAATCCACAGAACATACACAAACAAGAGTAGATTATATATGGTAACCGCCTCTGCAATATGCTGCTCTTTTGCTTTTGAAGTCCGCACAAGATACGCTGCCAGCCCTATCAGCAGGCAAAGAATTAGTTTTTCTATCCCGTTCTGCGCCAGAAATCCCGAAACGGCGCCCACAATAAGGGACGCCGCCATACATTTTATAAAAATCTTCCATTTTGACTGCATTCTGCCCTTTCTATCCAGCAGCATAAACCAATCCACTACTGTACTGTCACTTTCCTACCCTATAAAATATGAAAGTGCATACACTCTTTATGCCTGTCCGGATTCCGAAGCAGTCTAAAATCTGCTCTCACAGACTTATCGTCCTTTCACTCCTCTTCACTTCTGAAGGATACCTGATACAAATCCACCGTCAGCGCAGGACGCACACCGTAGCCCTCAAGCCCCACGTTTTCCTGCCTGATGTTTTCCATGGTATAGCCATTTCCTACCAGATAGCACTGACTCGCAGTGTCCGCCACGGGCTCCCGCAGCCACCAGCAGTATTCCTTTATGTTATACTCTGTGTAATCCAGCATGTACCAGTAACTGCCATCCTGCTCTACCGCTGCCTGTGTGGGAACCGCCAGCTTGCTGATACCCGCCTCGTCAAACCATTGAAGCTCCTCCATGGACAAAAGATATACTCTGTCCATGGACGTCACCGCATCCGCATCATGCAAAACGTTGCTGTTCGTCACAATCTCTGTCTCTACGATTGCCGCCAGCTCCTCTGCCGTAAAATCATGCAGAAAACCCGCCTCATTCTGATAGCCGTTTTTCTTTTCCGCCATCGCGGACGCCTCCGGCGGCTGGTCGGCATAGTTCACCACCTCGTCCGCACTGTTTAACCATGTCCTGATATTGGAGACGCTCCAGTTATTATTGCCCCGCACCAGCATCTGCAGCTCAAAATCCGTATCCGCCGCTGAACTCTGCCCCCAGTAATCCGTCGATTCATACCGGTTGTAGCGTCCGCCCTCCGCAGCATCAAATGCCTTCATGGTCAGGATATCCGCCGCCACTAAAACCGCCTGCGAGCCATCCTCTGACAGCTTCAGCACGCGCCAGCTTATCTCTTCGCCGTTGTAGCTGCCAAATATGACCGTATCGCCCACCTGCACCTGCGCTTTTTCTCTCTCCCGCCCGCCGTTTAAAAGAAAGCAGCCTGCAGCAATGACGGCGGCAAACAGGCAGATAAAGAGCACCGCCAACGCTGTTTTTTTCGCCTTACTTCCGTTTTTTGCTTTTTGGGACCCCCCCTGTATCCGAGTGCCCTGCTCCCGCGCGGTCTGCTGCTGCAAATCAGCGGCAAAGGAAAGAATCTGCTCATAGCCGTCCTCATCCTGCGAACCGACCCACTGATGGGTCATCAGAAAATATTCCATGGACTTGGACAGCGCCACCTCCTCCAGCTTATATACCAGAATCGGAATAGACTTACTGACCGCCCTCTCCACCTCCCGCAGTACATGCGGGGAATGATTCGCCTCCTTTGACATCAGCAGAATCACCGCGGCGGAGGCATCCAGTCCGTTCACGATTTCCTCCGCGTATTCCCTTCCCGTCCGTATATCCCTCGGCGCTATAAAGCATTTTGTTCCGCTCTCCTCCAGCAGTCTGCAGATTCCGGCTGCTGCGTCGGCATTTTTAGAGGAATGTGATATAAAAATCTGCATCCTGTTTTTCTCTCCTAAAACAACAAATCGTCCAACTCCCCTTTTTCAAAGAGAATTGCCTCTTCCGTTTTCTCCTGATCGCGCACCGGAAGGAAGATAGAAGCCTTTACCGCGCGATGGCTGCACTGGGGACACTGATAGGCAATCAGCCCACAGGCATACATACCGGTGGGAATATCCGCCTTGCGCGATACGGCGCGCAGGTTCTTGCGATAATATTCCGGTTCCTTATGTGATACATAGTGACCTACCGTCATGTTAGGCAGCGCAAAAAGCTGCCGTCTCGTTTCCGTCATCGGCGTCTGGCACAGGCTGCACCAGTCGTCATGAAAAGCCGCACGCATTTTCTTTAAAATTCCCATTTCTTATCCTCCATTCTGAATGAACTTACTCCCACTTTTTCTCATCGCGCTTTTTAAAGGAAAAAAACTGCGGGAAAATTCCCAGCTTTGAGCCTAGCGTATGAAACAGGGGGAAGCAGATTACCACCGTCAGAATCTGCACCAGCATGACCGGAGCCTCCGAATATGATTCCTGACTCATCTTACCACCGTTACCGCACATATCAATATAAAAATCTGTGCGGCTTAAGGGCTCTGCATGTTCAATCTGTTCTAAAAAGTATTCGTTCTTTGTCAAATCCTCGTAAACCACCTGACCTACCGGCAGAATCTTATCGCCGCTGTAAAAATCAGAATCTTCTCCATTCACCTTCTGCACAGAGTCCATGTTGTAGCGCGCCGCCACCCGCTCTCCGGACGGAAGTATCAGGGCATAAAAATAATAGCTTCCAAAATAGCCCGCTCCTCTGTTCATATATTCGATGCCCGGGGACACCACCGTAAAAGTATCATGGGACAACAGGTCCTCCACGCTCTGCGCCCGAAAAACCGTCTCATCTGCAATGCCGCCAATCTCGCCGTCCGCAACCTTGTGTTCCTCAACATAGGTTTCATAAGCTTTGGGTATCATTAAATTGACAATTTTAGCGGCGCCCATGGCAACCAGCACGCTCAACGCAAGACAAGCCCAGATATCAAAACGAAGTCTGTGAACTCTCATATCTGCTTTCCTCCTCCAGAATTTACTTTATTTAAGATAGCATAATCCCCATAATTTGTACATATACATCTAAAATTTTCATTTAATCTTCACAATGGCACGCCGCAATATTTTATCCTAATATAGTTGACAACTGCACATTTTTTGATATAATCATTTCATAACATATGTGGAAATCTATTCGACCATATCTTTTGGTCATTCAATGGCATCTCGCCAACATTTTCACAGCTATTACAATTAAATGTTGGCAGATGCAAGTTGCTCGTTCCTGTTATCCGGCACATCTTGCCAGTCTGCCGGAAAAGGAGAAAAATGAGTTACATAAATAAACCATTTGAGGAACTGAATGTCATGGACGATTTCCTCATGAACGCGATTGCCGCCGATGCTGAGGTGGGGGAGGATTTCTGTAGAAGCCTTCTCTCCGTACTGTTAGGGCGCAGTATTGGAAAAATCAAGGTGGTCGCACAGTACGCGCTGCCTGCCCTGACGCCAAAACACCGCGGTATACGCATGGATGTGAAAATTGAAGAATATGAGGCAGACGCACAGGTCTGCCCCGTCAATCTATATGACTTGGAGCCCCACCTCCAACGAAATCTACATCTCCCCAGGCGAAACCGGTTTTATCAGGCAAAGGTTGATTCCCGTTATATGAACAGGGGCGAAAAAAATTTTTCCCATATGCCAGACCTGTTTATCCTTACCATACTCAATTATGACCCGTTTGGTTATGACTATATGATGTATACTTTTGAAAGCCGCTGCGTAGAAGTCAGCGATTTACAGCATGGGGACGGACTGCAATTTATCTACTTTTATACCGGTGGTACAAAAGGCGGCAGCAAAGAACTTAAAAACATGCTGCAGTATTTGCAGCACAGTACGGCTGATAATGCCACAGACAAGTCCACACGCGAGATTCACGATTATGTCAGCAAAGTAAAAACTTTACCGGAGGTGAGACAAGGGTATATGACATTTGATGAACTTATTTATTATGAACGTATGGACGCCACCATACAGGCGATTTTTGATTTACTGGAGGATTACGGAGAAATTCCCGAATCACTGATTCAAAAAATGCATGATATTGATAATGAAGCATTGCTCAAAAAATATTTGAAGCTTGCAGCCAAATCAAACAGTATTGCGGAGTTTGAGTCTGCTATCTCAAAATTATCATGGTAATTTACCAATCTGCTGTGCAAAGCCATTCTTTCATGCGGTGGGTATATTTCACCTGTAATCAGGTTAATTTATAATCAGTGGTAATTTTGATTTTTTTGACAATTTTAATAATATTTGTAAATCATTAATGCATAATCC